>JAITWU010000323.1 GCA_031285115.1 Azonexus sp.
ATGGTGCTTTAGGTCTGCCGCAATCTGCTTTCAACCCACTTGAGGAGTTCAATCGTGAAAAACCTAATTAAAAAAGCACTTGTGACCGCCGGCCTTGTTGCCGCGACGGCGGCAAGCGCCAGCAACATGTACATCCAGCTTCCGACTAACAGCTACGATGTAGCTGTATCAGTCGGTTCAGTGGTGATTCGTGACGCCAGCAATGTTGACGCCAACACCAAAACCGGAATTTTCAATGAATTTGGCTTTAGCCAAATCCTGGCGACCTCGGTTTATGGTCTGGCGGATGGTTCAGTCTATGGCAGCTTCTATGACACCAACGTCCCGACAGAATTGGCGTCGCTTGGCATTCCCACCATGGGACCGTCAATGGCGGGGGGGAACTCGGTATCCTTGAGCCTTCCGCTTGCAAATGGTTCTCAATCGGACCTCGACGCATTGAGTCCTCTTACGCCGCCGATCAATAGCGATTCCGAAGGTTATTTGCTGACATGGTCTCTCCAGATTCTCTATCACTTTGATGGCAACCTCACCGCAACCGGCCCCAATTACACTGGCGGCTGGTTTGAAGTCTGGTTTGATGACTTGTCCAATGGCGTGGGGGGTGATCGTGTGGTGATTTCCGGCGTGCTGGATCATTCTGTGCTTGAGGCTGCTGATCTGACGCTCTTCTTGAACATCACTTGGGCAGAAGCTGGTTTCTTGTGGGTTGAGGACGAAAATGGCGATTTCGTCGATGCCAGTACGCAAGCAACGACCCTGCGCCTCGACACCAACGTTGATCCCGCGATCCCCACTGCCAACCAATTGCTGGTGGTGATGGACAGTCTGGGTTTGCCCCAGGCGGTCCGCCAAACCCGTCTTGACGGCAGCATCACCCCGGAACTCAGGGTTCCCGAGCCTTCTTCCATCGCCCTGCTCGGCCTTGGTCTGTTCGGTCTGGCTGGTTCCGCCCGCCGCCGCAACAAGGCTTAACGGGAGAGGGTCGGTTGGCAAGCTTTGAGCCTTGCTGACAAGTACAGCACGGGGTCGCAAAAGCGGCCCCGTGTTTTTTTTGCTTTATTGCAGCGGCAATTAAATTGCAATGTTCAAACACGAAACGGCTTTTTCTCGCAACATCGGCTGGCTGACGCCGGAAGAACAAGCACGGCTACGTCAGGCGCGGGTCGCCATCGCCGGTCTCGGCGGCGTGGGCGGGGCGCATCTGGTGACGCTTTCGCGCCTCGGTATCGCGCGCTTCAATATCTCCGACTTCGACCACTTTGAATTACAGAATTTCAACCGTCAGGCCGGGGCCATGATGTCGACCATCGGCCAGCCCAAGGTCGAAGTCCTCGAACGGATGGCGCTCGACATCAATCCGGAGGCGGAAATCCGCGCCTTTCCGCAGGGCATCAATACAGACAATGTCGGCGACTTTCTCGACGGGGTTGATATTTATGTCGACAGTATTGATTTTTTCGCCCTCAAGGTTCGGCGGCTGCTCTTTGCCGAATGCTATCGGCGCGGCATTCCAGCCGTAACCGCCGCCCCGCTCGGCATGGGCGTCGGTTTTCTCTACTTCGCCCCCGGCGGCATGAATTTTGAAGATTATTTCCGCTTTGCCGGCCAGCCACGGCAAGAGCAACTGGCGCGCTTCATCGCCGGCCTTGCGCCCAAGGTTTTGCAGCGGACTTATCTCCGCGTTCCCGAAAGCGTCAATTTTGCCGAACAGCGCGGCCCGTCCACAGTCATGGCCTGCGACCTGTGCGCTGGCGTAACCGGCGTCGAAGTGCTCAAGATTCTTCTTGGCCGTGGCAAAGTCCGCGCCGCCCCGTGGGGTATGCAGTTTGATGCTTATCGGCAAAAACTGTCGTTTACCTGGCGTCCGTGGGGCAACGCCAACCCGCTCCAGCAATTGTTGCTGTTGCTCGTCCGGGCGCAGCTCAAGCGGTAATCGGGCTGCCGCAAAACAAAAGCCACCCCGCAGGCGGCTACCGTATATGGGAAAGAGGCGCGTCCGGCGGGGATTTGCGGCAATTCCGCCGCCGTCGCCAGTCAATCCGGGTTTTTTTGCCTGAAATATGTGAAAAAATCCAGCTTTTCAACCGCTCTGTCATTTGTTCATTCTTTTTACTCGGTTATCATGGCGGGCGTTTCAGAATCAGTTGTCTACATTACGAGAGGGGCAAAAATGACTACTTTACGCACCACGCTGGCAAAGTTCTTCATGCTGTCGGCAACCGCTTTAGCCGTAGCGATCTTTGCAGGCTGCGCCTCGAATCTGCCCCCGGCGCCACAATCCGCCGCTTCGCCGGAATACAGCTACAAGATCGGGCCGGGCGACAATCTCAATATCGTCGTCTGGCGCAATCCGGAATTGTCGATGTCGGTTCCCGTCCGCCCGGATGGCAAAATCTCGGCCCCCCTGATTGATGATCTCGACGCCATGGGCAAGGATTCAACCAGCCTCGCCCGCAACATCGAGAAGGAATTGGCGAAATTTATCCGCGATCCGGTCGTCACCGTGATCGTGACCAGTTTTGTCGGCCCTTACAGCGAGCAGATTCGCGTCATCGGCGAAGCCGCCAAACCGCAGATTCTCGCCTACAAGCAAAAGATGACCCTGCTTGACGTGATGATCGCCGTCGGCGGCATTACCGACTTTGCTGACGGCAACCGCGCCACCATTTTGCGCACCGGCAATGACAACGCCCAGTACAGCGTCCGCCTGAAAGATCTGGTCAAGGATGGCGATGTCTCGGCCAATGTCGAGATGAAGCCGGGCGACGTGCTCATCATCCCGCAAAGCTGGTTCTGACCGGCCCGTCTCAATGATCGCCGCCCCACCCGCCGGGGCGGCCAACCGCTTGGATTGCCAATGGAAGAGATTCTCCGCCAGGCCCAGACGATTCTGCGCGCAACCTGGAAACACCGCCGCCTCGCCATGCTCGTGGCGTGGGTCGTCGGCGCTGTTGCCGCTGGCGTCATCCTGCGCATACCGGATCGTTATGAGGCTTCGGCCCGCATCTTCGTCGACACCCAGTCGATTTTGAAGCCGCTGATGTCGGGGCTGGCGGTGCAGCCCAATGTCGAGCAGCAGGTGATGATGTTGAGCCGCACGCTCATCAGTCGGCCCAATATCGAAAAACTGATCCGCATGGCCGACCTCGACCTCAACACCAAGGGCAAGGCGGATCAGGAGGCGCTCATCGACAATCTGACCAAGGTGCTGAAAATCCAGAGCGTTGGTCGCGACAACCTCTATACGCTGTCTTACCAGGATACCGACCCGGCCAAGGCGCAGCGGGTGGTGCAGGGGCTGGTGTCGATCTTTGTTGAATCGAGCCTCGGCAACAAGCGTCAGGATTCGGACTCGGCGCGCAAATTTATCGTCGATCAGATTCGCAATTACGAAACCAAATTGACGGAAGCGGAAAACCGCCTCAAGGAATTCAAGCTGCGCAACATCGACCTGCAAACGGCGGATGGCAAAAACAGTATGGATCGTCTGTCGGAACTGACGGGCTTACTCAGCACCTCGCGCCTGGCGCTGCGCGAAGCGCAAAATTCCCGTGATTCGCTGCGCCGCCAGATTGCCGGTGAAGAACCGGTGCTGCTGCCGGAAAACCCCGGTTCCGACTCCGGCGTTTCGCTGCCGGAAATCGACGGGCGCATCGACACCTTGAAGCGCAATCTCGATACCTTGCTGCAACGCTATACCGAGCAGCATCCCGATGTCGTTAGCGCGCGCCGCCTGATCAAAGACCTCGAAGAACAAAAAAGCAAGGAGTTGCTCGCGCGCAAGAAATTTGCCGCCGCCAATCCAGGCTCGGCAATCAGCAACAACCCGGTCTACCAACAACTGAAAATCTCCCTGGCCGAGGCCGACGCCAATGTCGCCTCGCTCCAGGCGCGGGTTTCTGAATATGAAGAACGCTACAAACGGCTGACCGAACTGATGCGGACACAGCCGCAACTGGAAGCGGAATTGGCCCAGTTGAACCGTGACTACGACATCAACAAGAAAAATTACGAGCAACTGGTGGCCCGCCGCGAATCGGCTGAACTTTCCGGCGATCTCGACGCCTCCGGTTCGGTTGCCGATTTTCGCGTCATCGACCCGCCGCGCGCCTCGCAAAAGCCGGTTGCGCCAAACCGCATGTTGTTGTTCCCGCTCGGCCTCCTGCTGGCAATGGCCGCCGGTCTGGCGGCCGCCTTTGTCGCCAGTCAGGTTCGCCCCGTCTTTTTCGACGGCAAAACCTTGCGCGAAGCCACCGATCTGCCGCTCCTCGGCACCGTCTCGATAATTCCCAACGAAGCCCGCCGGATCAAGGAAAAATCAAGTTTGCGCCGCTTTTTGCTGGCGACCGCCGGATTATTCGCCGCCTATGGCGTCGGCATGGCGGCGCTCTTCCTCCTTTCTCAACGCGCGGCCTGAAGGAGGATCGTTGATGAGTCTCATTGAACAAGCCGCCAGGCGCCTCGAACAGCTCCGTCAGGCTGGCGTCGAGTTGCCCGAAGAACCGCCGCTCGCCAAACCGGCAGCGAAAAAAGGCAAAGCCTCCCCGCCCCCTCGGGACGATTTTGATCCTTACGCAATCGCCATCGCGCCGCCCCAGGCCGACGAAGAAAAAAAGGCGGCAGCCCCGGCAGCGAAACGGGTCGAACTCGATCTCGAAGCCATTTCGGCTTCCGGCCTGCTCGTGCCGCAAGCCTCGCGCAGCCAGTTGGCGGATGAATTCCGCGTCATCAAGCGGCCCCTGATCGCCAACGCCATGGGCAAAGGTCACGAACCCGTCGTCAATGGCAATCTGATCATGATTACCAGCGCCCTGCCGGGCGAAGGCAAGAGCTTCACCGCCATCAATCTCGCCATCAGCATCGCCATGGAACTCGACAACACGGTGATGCTGGTCGACGCCGACGTTGCCCGCCCGTCGGTGCTCAATATGCTGGGATTGCCGCCAGCCCCCGGTCTGCTCGATGTGGTGGACAAAAATTCGGTCGATATTTCCGGCGTTCTGCTGCGCACCAATATCGAGAAACTGTCGATCCTGCCCAGCGGCACCCCGCACGCGCGCGCCACCGAACTGCTCGCCAGCGACGCCATGATCCGCCTGCTCGACGACATGGCGAGCCGCTACAACGACCGCATCATCATCTTCGATTCGCCGCCCCTCCTGCTGACCACCGAAGCGCGGGCGCTGGCGACGAACATGGGGCAGATCGTCCTCGTCGTCTATGCCGAAAGCACCACCCAGGCCGCCGTCAAACAGGCCGTCGATACGATTGCCGCCTGCCCGGTCAAAATGATGCTGCTCAATCAGGCGCGTCAGGCTTCTTCCGAAAGTTATGGTTATGGCTATGGCTACGGTTACGGATATGGGCATGAAAAAAAGTAGGCTGACGGCCACTCTGCTGCTCGCCCTGGCGCTTCCGGCAACGGCCCAGCAGAACGCTTCCGGCGCTCTGGCGACGCCGGGCATCGGCATGCCGGGGGCCGTCGCCGGAAGCAGCGCCGCCGACTCCGACGCCAAGAGCGACGGGCGGGCCTGGTGGATTTCACCCCGGCTCGGGTTGTCGCTGACCGCCACCAACCATGCCGACATCAGCAGCGGGGCGAACGGCAAAAGCGATGTCATCGGCGAAATAGCCCCCGGCATCCGCATCAATGCGCAAACGGCCCGCCTCAAGGGCTATCTCGACTACTCGGCGCGCGAGCAGCTTTATATCGAGAACCACGGCGACCGGCTGCGCAACGCCCTCAATGCCTTCGGCACGCTGGAGGCGGTCGATAACTGGTTCTATATCGACGTCGGCGGCAATATCTCGCAGCAGGCCGTTTCCGCTTTCGGCCCGCAATCGCCCGATGGCGCCTCGCTCAACAACAACACGACGGAAACCTCGACCTGGCGCGTCTCACCATACATTCGCGGCCATCTCGCCAGAGAGGTCGACTACCTGCTGCGCTACAACGCTTCAGTCACCCGCGCCGACAATACGGGGCTTTCCGATGTCGATGTGGCGCAATGGGTCGGCCAGTTGCGCGGCAGCACGCCCTTCCATCAACTGCGCTGGACCCTCGACGCCAACCGCCAGAGCGTCGATTACGCCAATGGCCGCAAAACCGACGCCGATCTGACCCGCCTCCTCCTCACCTATCTGATAACGCCGCAATTCAGCATTTCCGGCAGCGTCGGCAGGGAGCGTAACGATTACGCTTCGCTCAGTCAGGAAAGCACTGATACCTACGGTTATGGTTTTGACTGGAACCCGACCCCGCGCACCAAGATTTCCGCCTTCCAGGAACACCGCTTTTTCGGTAATGGCCACCGCTTCAGCTTCAGCCACCGCTTCCCGATGAGCAGCATCCGCTACAGCGATGTCCGCGACGTCACCGTCCTGCCCAACCAGTCCGGCACAGTCGGGATGGGCACGATGTTCGAGATGTTTGACGCTCTTTTTGCCAACCTGATCACCAACCCGGTCGACCGCGCCAACTTCGTAAACTCCATGCTCCTGGGCGCTGGCGTCGATCCCAACCGGCAGGTCGTCAGCGGTTTCATGTCATCGCAGGCGAGCAGGCAGCGCCAGCAACAACTGACTTATGTCATCTACGGCGCGCGCAATTCGCTGACGCTGCAAGTCAATCGCAGTGAAAATTCGGCCATTTACGCCAGCGTCGTCCAGCTTGCCGGTGATTTTTCGCGCAGTTCGGTGATTCGCCAGACTGGCGTCAGCCTCAATTTCTCGCACCGTCTGAGCGCCCTTGCCAATCTCAACCTGCTGGCCAGCCACCAGAAAAGCGAAGGCCGTCAAACCGGCTTTGGCCTCAGCAACCCGAAGAGCACAACGACGCTTTACCAGATTGGTCTCTCTACCCGACTCGGCCCCAAAACCAGCGGTTCGCTCAATGTGCGCCACGCCAAATATGACGGCGACTTCAATTCGTACAGCGAAAACGCCCTGATCGCCTCACTCCTCTACACCTACTGACGCATGTACGAAGCTTTCTACGGCTTGAAAACCAAGCCTTTCCAGCTCAATCCCGACCCCTCGTTCTATTTCGGCAGCAAGGAGCACCGCCGGGCGGCCGCCTATCTCAATTACGGGATGCACCAGAACGAAGGGTTCATTGTCATCACCGGCGAAGTCGGCGCGGGCAAGACGACCATCGTCCGCGGGATGCTCGAAGGACTCGACCAGAAAAAAATTGTCGCCGCCCATCTCGTCAGCACCCAGATCGACGCCGATGACACGCTGCGCCTGGTCGGCGCCGCCTTCGGCCTGCGCACCAAGGACGTTTCCAAGGCCGATGTGCTGATGTCGCTGGAAGCCTTTCTCATCAGCGCCACCAGCAAGGGCAAACGCTGCCTTCTGATCGTCGATGAAGCGCAGAACCTGACCGCGCGCGCCGTTGAAGAATTGCGCATGTTGTCCAACTTCCAGTTCGGCAACCATGCCTTGCTGCAAAGCTATCTGATCGGCCAGCCGGAATTCCGGCAAATTCTGCAAAGCCCGCACATGATGCAGTTCCGCCAGCGGGTCATCGCCGCCTGCCATATCGGCCCGCTCGACACCGAGGAAACCCGGGCCTATATCGAGCACCGGCTCAAGTGCGCAGGCTCCAGCGGTCTGCCAGTCATCAAGGACGGCGCTTACCAGGCCATTTTCAAGGCCAGCGGCGGCATTCCCCGGCGCATCAACTCGGTCTGCGACCGTCTTTTGCTGTTCGGCTTTTTGAGCGGCAAAAAAGAATTCGATGACAGCGATGTCGAAGAAGTCGCCCGCGAAATTTCTGAAGAAACGATGAGCGCCAGCAGCCAGAACAACATCAGCTACGCGCCAGCGACCCTCAATGCTTTCTCGCCTTATCAACCCGGCAACCTGCATGTCGATGACGGCGGTGATCCGGTCAACGTCCTCGCTGGCATGAACCAGCAGCAATTCGGCGAGCGCCTCGCGCGCCTCGAACGCAGCCTGTTGCAACTGGAAAAAATCAACAGCACGACGCTCTCGCTCCTGCAACAACTGATTGCCGATGGTCGGCAATTGACCAAAAAGCCCGTCGAAAGTAATAAAAATGCTGCCTGAAACCTGGCCCGCGACACTCGGCCCCGTCATCTGCGTCGTTGGCGCCCGCCCCAATTTCATGAAAATGGCGCCCATTTTGCGCGCCTTCGCCGCGCATCAACCGGCCATCCCGACGCTTTTGCTGCACACCGGCCAGCATTACGACCGCGACATGAATGACCGGCTTTTTGAAGATTTGCGCCTGCCTGAGCCGGACATCAATCTGGAGGTCGGTTCCGGCTCGCACGCCGTGCAGACGGCGGAAGTGATGAAGCGTTTCGAGCCGGTGGTCGATGCGCATCAACCCGCCTGCGTGCTGGTCGTCGGCGATGTCAATTCGACGCTCGCCTGTTCGCTGGTGGCAAGCAAAAAGGGCGTGCCGGTGGCGCATGTCGAAGCCGGTCTGCGCAGTTACGACCGCGCCATGCCGGAAGAAATCAACCGCGTTCTCACCGACCAGATCGCCGACCTGCTCTACACCACCGAGCGGAGCGCCGCCGCCAATCTGGCGGCTGAAGGCATTGGCGGCGAGCGCGTGCGTTTCGTCGGCAATGTGATGATTGATTCGCTTTTGAGCAACCGCCAGTACGCCCGCGCCCCGGCGGCGACCATCGCCGCCGCTGGCGGCGATGCGGCCCTGATTGGCGGCGCGGCGGGTTACGGCGTCGTCACCCTGCATCGGCCATCCAATGTCGATGAGCCGGAGATGCTCGCCGCCCTGCTCGGCGTGCTGCGCGAAATTTCCGCCGCCCTGCCGCTGGTCTTTGCCCTGCACCCGCGCACCCGCAACAATATTGAACGCTTCGGCCTGCAAAACCTGATCGACACGCCGCGGATGCTCATGCTGCCGCCCCAGGGCTATCTCGAAATGCTCGGCCTGATGGCCGGAGCACGCATCGTGCTCACCGATTCCGGCGGCTTGCAGGAGGAAACCACGGCCCTCGGCGTGCCTTGCCTCACCCTGCGCGACAATACCGAACGCCCGATCACCGTCGACCAGGGCACCAACACCCTGGTTGGCCGCGATATTGCGGCAATCCGCGAGCAAACGGCGGCAATCCTCGCTGGCCACGGCAAGAGCGGCCGCGTTCCCGAACTCTGGGACGGGCAAGCCGCCGAACGCATTGCCGCCGATCTCGCCGCCTGGCTGATCGAGCGCCGCTGCTGAACACCGCCATGTCTGCGCCTTCCCATCGCAATGCTTTGACCGTCGATGTCGAAGACTACTTTCAGGTCTCCGCCTTTGCCCCGTACATCGCGCGCAGCGAGTGGCCGAGCCACGAATGCCGGGTTGAACGAAACGTCGACCGCATCCTTGAGATGTTCGATGAACACACAACCAAGGCCACCTTTTTCACCCTTGGCTGGATCGCCGAACGCTACCCCGCGCTGATTCGCCGCATTGCCGCCGCCGGGCATGAAATCGCCAGCCACGGCTATGGTCATCAGCGGGTCAGCGAGCAGACGCCGGAGAGTTTTTTTGCCGACATCAATGTCGCCAAGCTGCTCCTCGAAGATCTGGCCGGTTGTGAAGTACGCGGCTACCGCGCCCCCAGTTTTTCGATCGGCGAAAACAATCTGTGGGCCTTCGAGTGTCTGGAGCGGGCCGGTTATCGTTACAGCTCCAGCGTTTACCCGATTCACCACGACCATTACGGTATGCCCGACGCGCCGCGCCATGCGCACCGGGTCGGCCAAGGCCAATTGATCGAAATTCCGCCAACCACGCTGCGCGCCTTCAACCGCAACTGGCCAGCCAGTGGCGGCGGTTATTTCCGGTTGCTGCCCTACCCGCTCTCGCGCTGGATGATCCGCCGCATCAACACGGTCGACCGTCTGGTCGCCGTGTTCTATTTCCACCCCTGGGAAATCGACGCCGACCAGCCGCGCATCCCCGGCATCAACGCCAAAACGCGCTTTCGCCATTACGTCAACATCGACAGCATGGAGCAACGTCTGTGCCGCCTGCTGGCCGATTTTTCCTGGGGCCGGATGGACGACCTGTTTCTCGGCAATGCCTGACCGCCATGCTGATTGAGCGCCTCGACCCTTCCGACAGCACTGGCGCGGCCCGTTGGGACGCCTTCGTCATGAACTGCCCGGCGGCGACCTTTTTTCACCGCGCCGGGTGGCAGGGCATTATTGGCGAGGTTTTCCGCCATCCGACCTATTTTCTCCAGGCCCGCGCCGGTGACGAAATCTGCGGCGTGCTGCCGCTCGCCCACGTCAACAGCCGCCTTTTTGGCAACGCCTTGATCGCCCTGCCCTTTGCCGTCTATGGCGGCGTCGCCGCCGGGAGCGAAGCCGCCGCTGCGGCGCTGGAAGAAGAAGCGGAGCGGCTGGCCGTCAAGCTCGGCGTCGACCACCTCGAATTCCGCAACATCGCGCCGCGCCACGCCGACTGGCCGACGCAGGATCTGTACGTGACTTTCCGCAAGGAAATTTTGCCCGAGGTCGAGGCCAATATGCTCGCCATCCCGCGCAAACAGCGGGCGATGGTCAGAAAGGGCATCAAGAACGGCCTCGTCAGCCAGATTGACGACAACGTCGACCGCTTTTTCGCGCTCTTTGCCGACAATGTTCATCGCCACGGCACGCCAGCCTTGCCCAAGGCGTATTTCGCCGCCCTGTTGCGCGTTTTTGGCTCCGACTGCGAAATTCTCACCGTCACCGCGGCCGATGGCCGACCGCTGTCCAGTGTCCTCTCCTTCTATTTCCGCGATGAAGTGCTGCCCTATTACGCTGGCGACGACGAGGCGGCCCGCGATCTGGCGGCCAATGATTTCAAATACTGGGAACTGCTGCGCCGCGCCTGCGAACGCGGCTTGCGCTGCTTCGACTATGGCCGCAGCAAGGTCGGCACCGGCCCTTACGCCTTCAAGAAAAACTGGGGCTTTGAGCCGCAGCCGCTGCATTACGAATACCGCCTCTACAAACGCGACAGCATTCCGCAAAACAACCCGGCCAACGCCAAATACAAACTTTTCATCGCTGCCTGGAAACGTCTGCCGCTCGGTCTCGCCAACCGGCTCGGGCCGCTGATCGTGCGTAATCTCGGCTAATCACGCATGGCTAATGTTCTCTATCTCGTCCACCGTCTGCCTTATCCGCCCAACAAGGGCGACAAGGTGCGTTCCTTCAATCTGCTGCGCCATCTCCTGAGAGAGCATCGCGTTTTTCTCGGCGCCTTTATCGACGACCCGAAAGACAGCAAATACATCCGTCTGCTCCGGGCCAAGTGCGCCGAAATCTACATCGCCCGCCTCGACCCCGGCTGGGCCAAAATGCGCAGCCTCAACGGCCTGATCACCGGCGAACCGCTGACCTTGCCCTATTACCGCGACGCCAGCCTGCAAAACTGGGTCGACAACATCTGCCGCCGCGAGCAGATCGACGCCATC
>JAITWU010000401.1 GCA_031285115.1 Azonexus sp.
GTTTGTCGAGATGGATGGTGACGCCCTGTTTGCCACCGCTCGCCTGTTGCAGCAAACGGGCGGCGCGGACGGTCAGGTCGGACGCCGCTACGGTGCTGCTTGCCCTCAACCACCTGTGGCAAACCGGGTTGCCGCGGCAGGAACTGGAACGTCTGGGCCTCACGCTCGGCGCCGACGTGCCGGTTTTTGTTCATGGCCGCAACGTCTTCGCCGAAGGCGTCGGCGACGTTTTCACCGACCTCGACCTGCCGCCCGCCAGCTATCTCGTCCTTGAGCCGCCCGTCCACGTTCCCACCGCCGCCATTTTCAGCGCCCCCGAACTCCGCCGCGACAC
This sequence comes from Azonexus sp., assembly GCA_031285115.1. Taxonomy (GTDB): domain Bacteria; phylum Pseudomonadota; class Gammaproteobacteria; order Burkholderiales; family Rhodocyclaceae; genus Azonexus. The sequence continues at coordinate 335 of JAITWU010000401.1, forward strand.
GCCGCCGCTCTGTCCGTCGGAATGGCGACCGGGCAGTGGCGGCAACGACTTGCAAGCCGTCGCCTGCGCCCGCTTTCCGGCAGTCGCCGACCATCTCGCCTGGCTGAGACAATTCGCTCCGTCAGCCTTGATGACCGGTTCCGGCGCCTGCGTCTTTGCCGCCTTCGCCGAACGCCATGAAGCCGAAACCGTGCTGGCCGCCCTGCCTGACGGCTGGAGCGGCTGGATTGCCGACGGTCTGGCGGCGCATCCATTGGCTCAGGTCTGAGAAACCAGTGGACGCCTGCCGCCCGCTTGTGTAGAATCCGCGCCTCGTTCGGCACGGCGAACCGTGTGGACGAGTCCGCTGGGGAGTCGCCAAGTTGGTCAAGGCACCGGATTTTGATTCCGGCATTCGAAGGTTCGAATCCTTCTTCCCCAGCCAGTTTTCCTTCGGGCAGGTCGAGAGCCTGCCCGATTTTTATTGTGACGGGCGTTTGTGCCTTCGGCATCGGGCGCCCGAAGGATGTCGAAATGGCTTACAACAGCCTGATGGTGTTTACCGGCAACGCCAACCCGCAACTGGCTGCCGATGTCGCGCAACAACTCAATGTCGATCTCGGCCGCGCCAATGTCGGGCGTTTTTCCGACGGCGAAATCAGCGTCGAAATCCAGGAACATGTCCGTGGCGGCGACATTTTCGTCCTGCAATCGACCTCGGCCCCCTGCAACGACAATCTGATGGAATTGCTGGTCATGGTGGACGCCCTGAAGCGCGCTTCCGCCGGGCGCATCACCGCCGCCATTCCCTATTTCGGCTACGCCCGTCAGGATCGCCGCTCGCGTTCGTCACGGGTGCCGATTGCCGCCAAGCTGGTCGCCAATATGTTGGTCGCTTCCGGCGTCGACCGCGTGCTGACCATGGATTTGCACGCCGAGCAGATTCAGGGCTTTTTCGATATTCCGGTCGATAACATCTACGCCCTGCCCATTTTGCTCGACGACATCACCAAGCAGCATTACGAAAACCCGATGGTCGTCTCGCCCGACCACGGCGGCGTCGTCCGCGCCCGTTCGCTGGCCAAGCGTCTGGAGTGCGATCTGGCGATCATCGACAAGCGCCGCCCCAAGGCCAATGTCACGGAAGTGATGAATATCATCGGCGAAGTCGATGGCCGCACCTGCATCATCATGGATGACATGGTCGATACCGCCGGCACGCTGTGCAAGGCCGCCACCGCCCTCAAAAATCATGGCGCCCGCCAGGTGGTTGCCTATTGCACCCACCCGGTGCTCTCCGGCCCGGCGGTCGAGCGCGTCAATGGTTCAGACCTCGACGCCCTGGTCGTCACCGACACCATTCCGCTGCGCCCCGATGCCACGGCTTCGTCGCGCATTCGCCAACTGTCGGTAGCCAGAATTATGGCCGAGACCATTCGCCGCATCAGTAACGACGATTCTGTTTCGTCGCTCTTTATCGACTAGGTATTTTCAAGCGTTTTTTCAACCCTCCCGGTCTGGTCGCGGATCGGGAAATTTTCTGGAGTATCACCATGTCTTTTGAAGTCATCGCCAATTCGCGCAAAACGCAGGGCACGAGTGCGAGCCGCCGCCTGCGTCGCGCCGGCGCCGTGCCGGGCATCGTCTACGGCGGCGCTGCCGCCCCGATCGCCATCGAAACAGCGCACAACGATCTGTTGTTGAAGCTCAAAAAAGAGGCTTTCCATTCTTCCATCATCACCCTGGTCATCGACGGCAAAAAGGAGCAAGTCCTGCTCCGCGACTACCAGACGCACGCCTACAGGCCGCTCGTGCTGCACGTCGATTTCCAGCGCGTTGATGCGACGCACGAACTGCACATCAAACTGCCGCTGCACTTCATCAATGAAGAAATCGCGCCAGGCATCAAATTAAACGGCGGCTTGGTCAACCACGTCATGACCGAAGTCGAAGTCTCCTGTCTTGCCAAAGACCTGCCGGAATTCATCGAAGTCGACCTCGCCAACATGAATATCGGCGACAGCCTGCATCTCGGCGACCTGAAACTGCCCAAGGGCGTCAAGCTGACCCATGCCGCCGGGGCCGATACCGTAGTCGTCGGCATCGTCGGCAAGGGCGGCGGCAGCGATGAGGCGGCAGAAGGCGAAGCCGCCCCCGCGCCAGCGGCATAAATCCCGGATAGCCCCTCTCCCCCTGCGGGAGAGGGGTTGGGGAGAGGGGGCGGATACGGTGCGCTTTCACCCTCTCCACCAACCCTTCCCCCAGCAATGGGACCTGCCAGGCCGCCGTTGGCGGCCTTGTTACACTCAGGCTTATGAATCCACCCCGCCTCATCGTCGGCCTCGGCCCTCCCGGCCCGGAATACGC
>JAITWU010000306.1 GCA_031285115.1 Azonexus sp.
CGGTCGCCAACGCCATCGCGCTCGCCGTCGTCGAAGAAAAACTGGCGGCTTGCGTCAATCTGCTGCCGCGCGTCCAGTCGATCTATCGCTGGCAGGGCGCGGTCGAGTCGGCGAGCGAAGTGCCGCTGTGGATCAAAACGACGGCTGACCGTTACGCGGCGCTCGAAGCACGAATCCGCGAACTGCATCCTTACGATGTACCGGAAATCATCGCTGTGCCGATCAACCAGGGCTTGCCAGCGTATTTGAAGTGGTTGGCCGAGGAAACACGCCCATGATGCCGTATCGCCTGATTTTGCGTATTTTCCTGTTGTTGGTCTTGTTCGTTCCGACCGTCCACGCCCAGGAATTTCTCGATCCGGCGGTGGCCTTCAAACCATCGGCCCAGGCGCTCGACGGGCAGACCATCGAAGTCGTCTATGCCATCGCCGACGATTACTACCTCTATCGCAACAAATTCCGCTTCGCCGCCGACAGCGAAGCGGTCACGCTCGGCACGCCGGAACTGCCGAAAGGCAAGGAAAAGGACGACGACACCTTCGGCAAAATCGAGGTCTATTACAAAAGCGTGACCATCCGCCTGCCAGTCACCCGCGCCAATTCCGGCGAACTGCCGCTGCGCCTGACGCTCACCTCCCAGGGCTGCGCCGACGGCGGCATCTGTTATCCGCCGCAGCAGCAAACGGTCAATCTGGTTTTGCCCGATCCCGCCACAACACCAAGCCTTGCCGCCAGCCCTGAAAATACCGGGGATGAAAGCGGCGCGATTGCCGCGATGCTGAAAAACGCCGGGTTCTGGACCATCATCGCCTTCTTTTTCGCCGCCGGTCTTGTCCTCTCGTTTACGCCCTGCGTCCTGCCGATGTTTCCCATTCTTTTCAGTATCATCGTCGGGCAAGGGCAGCGGGCTTCGCACGCCAGAGGTTTCGCTCTATCACTGGCTTAGGTCCAGGGCATGGCCCTGACTTATGCGGTGGCGGGCGTCGCCGCTGGCCTGACCGGCACCCTGCTCTCGGCGCAATTGCAGAATCCTTGGGTGCTTGGCGGTTTCGCGCTCGTTTTCGTGCTGCTTTCCTTGTCGATGTTCGGTTTTTATGAGTTGCAGTTGCCGACGGCACTGCAAAGCAAGCTCTCTGAAAAATCCGGCCATTTGCGCGGCGGGCGCGGCATCAGCGTCTTTCTCATGGGTGCGCTGTCGGCCCTCATCGTCGGCCCCTGCGTTGCTGCGCCGCTGGCCGGGGGCCTGCTCTACATCGGCCAGACCGGCGACGCCGCGCTTGGCGGCGCGGCGTTGTATGCAATGGGGTTGGGCATGGGCGCGCCGCTGATTGCCGTTGGCGGCGGACTACTGCCGAAAGCCGGGCCGTGGATGGAAAGCGTCAAAAAAGGCTTCGGCGTCCTCCTGCTGGCGACCGCCCTGTGGCTGGTGACGCCCGTGCTACCGCCAGTCGCGCCCATGTTCGGCTGGGCCGCGCTGCTGATTTTGCCCGCCATCTACCTCCACGCCCTCGACCCGCTGCCGCCACAGGCGAGAGGCGGCCAGCGTTTCTGGAAAGGCGTCGGCATCATCATGCTGCTCTGCGGCGCGGCCCTGCTCTATGGCGCTTTGGCGGGCAACCGCGACCCGCTGCAACCGCTCGCCGGTCTGCGCGGCGGCGCGGCAAGCAGCGAAGCGGCCAGACTGCCCTTTGAGAAAATCCGCTCCGTCGCCGAACTGGACAGCCGCCTTGCCGCCGCCGACCGGCCCGTGATGCTCGATTTCTACGCCGACTGGTGCGTTTCCTGCAAGGAAATGGAAAAGTTCACTTTCGCCGACCCGGCGGTGCGGGAAAAACTCGTGGGTTTCACCCTGCTCCAGGCCGATGTCACCGCCAACAGCGACGACGACAAGGCGCTGCTCGCCCGCTTCAATTTATACGGTCCACCCGGCATTCTCTTTTTTGACGCCAGCGGGCAACCCATCAAGGCCCTGCGGATTGTCGGTTTTCAGAATGCCGAAACCTTCCTTCGTAATCTCCAGCGAATAGGCTGAAAAGCCTCTTGTTTACCAATCAGGAAGAACCCTTGCTGTTCGCCCAAGATGTCGATATAACATTTTGATTTTTATAAGTTTTCATTGACCTATCGCCCATATCTATCGCCCAACTATCGTCGATAAGGCACATTTTGTCCGATAGCCTGCTTATGGCGTTACCCAGTATCGTCGCCAGCGGTTATTGCCTTCAAAGCGCACTGCGCCGCGTTCAATCAGGTCTTCCAACACTCGTTTGACTTGCTTGGGGTGAATTTCACCGCCAATGCGTCGATGGATGTCGCTGATAGCGGATTCTGGATAGCGTTGCAGGTCTTCGAGCACCAACGCCGCCAAGCGATGTGGCTCAATGCGCCTGAGCGTGGTTTCAGCTGTGAAATGAAGGCTGCGCAACAAGGCCGTGTCAATAAAGTATCGAGTTGCTTGGGTACGCCTAGCGCTTTGCACGATATGCCAATCCAGCAAGCGTCTGAGCCATGGATGCAGCGAGTCGACTGATGGAAGTTCCAGCGCTTGGGTGAGTTCCCGAGCGGTCAGCGCGTCATACGGCGCCAATAGGCCTAGAACAATGCGTTCGCGTTGGGTCAAGTGATAGATTTGGTCGGCCTTAGCGATAAAGTCGATAACTTCAGGTTTGATGATCCGGCGACGTACCGTCACCTGCACGCGATCATGTAGTTCGGCCAATTCCGGCGCGGGCCTACCTTGTGAAAGCAGTACCTCGAATATTTTGTCGAAACCGCTGCCTTCGCGCTCCATCAGCTTGAGGTCATGGAACAGGCGGGCGAGATGTTCGTTGCGGCGCACGGTCGTGTGCAGCACGTTTTGCGGTGTGACTCCCAACGGAAGCAAGCCAGGGTTGACGACTTCAAGCCGGTCCGGATGCAGGTTCAGAAAGATGTCGCCCCGCTGGGTGTATGGACGATGCACGAGCGCATTGACCAGCAGTTCTCGTATGACGATCTCATCAAATGCCGGAACGTTTTGGCGATATAGACCATCCGGCAATTCATAGCTTTCACGGAAATCCGGCACTTCCCGCCAAACGCTGTCGATCAATTCCATCGGGTTCAAGGTATGGTCATCCCAGACCAGTTTGTTGATCTTCTGGGCGTGCTCGTCGTATTTGATGAACTGGATGACCGGCGCGGTTCCCAACTGCGCCCGGTGTTGCTGCCTGGCGATGCAGAGGATTCCAAGGTGAGTCAGGTAGTCACCTTGTGCAAGCAGATAGTGATCGAGCAACTCCTCGTCGTCCTTCTCCTTGACCGACGCTTTGACCCGGTCGGAGGCGCGCAAGGCGTCCAGCAGGCGTCGGAATTTTCCGAAATCGCGCTCAGTGCGGGGAATGTGCAAGGTGGTCTGGGTTTCCCAAGGTAGCGCGTTGCGTTCCGTCGCCAGGCGCATCACCTCGTCGCCAGTGACGGGTTTGCTTTGGTCGGCAACGCGCAGGAAGTAGCGGCCATCGGTGGTCGATGCCACCGATGTGGCGCGAGGAATTGTCAAGTCGATGTATTGGCCACCGTTGGTTGCGGTCAAGACATTGGGAAGCGCAGCCACATTGACCGTGCGCTCGGCAAGCTTGCGCCGCAGTGTGTCAGGCAGGTCAGCGGGTATCTGCTGGTTCGCAGGCGGCAGATCTTGACCGTCTTCGATGCCGATCAGGATATGACCGCCCGTGGCGTTGGAAAAAGCCACGCAATCCTTGACTAACTCATTCCAGTCAGCCGTTTTGCCCTGCACCGAACGCAGCGATTTCCTGTCGAGTAGTTGGCCTTCCAAGCTCATTGACGAGTTCTCCTCGTGTTCGTGATCATCATACCAGGGCCTGTTCACAAACCAGGGCGAACGGTAAATCAGTCTTCCAAAAAGAAAACAATGGTGCTGACCACCCTGGCTTTTTCGATATAGGGTTCGTTCGGCGTCGAGGAAAGATCGGCGGCGTTTTCGTCATAATTTCCGGCAATACTGATCGGGCCTTGTGAGGCCGTCTTTATTTTGCCGAGGCGCGATTGTGAATCCTGGGCAAATTGTTCACCAGCGATACGCGCATTTTTGGTGCTTTCGGCAATCAATTCCGGTTTGATGGAATTCAATTCGGGGAATTGATAGGCGGTTGTCAGATCGGCGGTCAAATCTTTGCTGATGAGGTCAATATTCATCGCATTGGCAATGCCCGCCGCCTTCGTCACATCGCTGATTTCCAGCGTGATGGATTTTTTGGCGACATATCTGTCCTGTTTGATGCGGACATTTTTACCCTCCCGCCAGGTTTCCACGTAATACGATTTGCGGTCGGTCAAATCAAGCTCGGATAGCGCAGGGTGATCGTAGCCTTGCGTTTTCAGATACGCTTCAATTTCGCCGGTGCGGGCGTCGATCCGCGCGATAACGTCTTTGGCGACATCGCCGGAAAATGAGTAATCAATCCGGATCTGGGCGGATCGGGCCTTGATGTCTTTTTCGGCCAGACCTTTGACGGTCACGACCCGTTCCTTGTTCGAGAAACTTTGCAGCCCCTGGTTGAGGTAAACGCCCAAAACGGTCAAGCCAAGCGCAACGCAAATACCTGCCAACAGATTTTTCAAAAGCATTTTCCTGCTCCTTTAATCAATATTTATTTCCCGATGCAAAAGCGGCTGAAAATGACGCCGAGGAGATCGTCCGCCGTAAATTCGCCGGTGATTTCGCCAAGCGCCTGTTGGGCGAGGCGCAGTTCTTCGGCAAAAAGTTCGAGGGCGGGCAAGGGGCTGGCGACGACGGCGCGGGCGGCGGCGATGTGTTCGCCAGCGCGAATCAAGGCGCGTAAATGACGCTCGCGGGCGATGAAAACGTCTTCGCTTTGCTGCCAGCCAGCGATGCGCA
>JAITWU010000064.1 GCA_031285115.1 Azonexus sp.
AGCGCCTTTCCCTTGAATCCCCGGCATTTTACCAGATGGCTAAAAGACTGCCGCGCCCATGTTATTCTCGACAATACCTTTCTCTTTGCCGCCTTGCCATGAGTTCTTTCGCATCATCGTCGCCAACCCCGTTCTGGGCGCGGATTCCGCGTTTTTTTCTGTTCCCTTTTTATCCTTCGGTGCTCTGGCGTCTTGGCCTTTATGCCGCGCTACCAGCGTTGTTGACCTATGCCGCCGTCGCGTCCATCAATATCGCCAACCCCCGCTCCGCCTTCGGCTGGCTGGGGCTGGCGATGCTGCTGGGCTGGCTGCTGCACCTGCATCTGTGCTGCCGCATTTTTGATGAAACCTCGCAGGGCCGCCTGTCCCCCGATCAATACAGCGACACCAAGGACGAAAGTCTGAAATGGGTCCCCTATCTCATGCTCATGCTGATTTTTATCGTTGGCATGGCGGTCGGGTTTATTACCGCCGGTTTCGGTCAGGGCGTTGGCCTCGCAGCCAATTTTGCCGCCAACTTGATGCTGCCAGCGGCGCTGATGGTTCTGGTGCATACGCGCAGCCTGTTTTCCGGTCTCAGCCCGGCGCATATCTGGGAGCTGATGACGAGCATCGGCAAACCGTATGGCTTGCTGGTGCTGTTTCTTTTTTGCCTGTCGACTTCGCAGGGTTTCATGGCGCAATGGATCGTCGAGTCAAAAATCATTCCCCTGTTTGTGAAATTCCAGGAGGAATTAAAAACCATGCTTGAACTGGCTGCCGACAGCGAGGAGCCGCAGGCGGCGTTTTTCGCCCAAGCCCAGGCGCTGCTCATCAAGTACCGGCTGCGTCTGGCGCTGATCGTGTTCGGCATCAACGCGGCGGGCATGTATTTCATGACCGTTGCCTTGAACATGATGGGCTATGTCCTTTACCAGTATCACGAGGCGCTCGGCATTGCCGTCGATGAACCGCGCCGCCCTGGCCAGCGGCAGCAGGAAGCCGACCCGGTCGGGCAGCAGGTGGCTGGTTTTCTCGCCGCCGGGCAGATGGACAAGGCGCTCGACGCGGCCTATGAGGGCCAGCGGCTGGCCCCTGACGACGCGGCGGCGCAGGAACGCTACCACAAGCTCCTGCATCTGGCGGGCAGGACTGATCGTCTGCTGCCCCACGCCAATCGCCTGATTCCCCTGCTCTTGCGCCAGCAAAAGGCGGGCCGGGCGTTTGCGGCGCTGCGCCGCTGCCGCGAGCTGGCCCCCGATTTTCGCCCCGAAGACCCGGCTGTCCTGCTGGCACTGGCGCAGGCGGCGCGTCAGCAGCGCGAAGCGAAACAGGCGCTCGACCTCCTCAGCGATTTCGACAAGAAATACCCGAAACATTCGCTGATCCCCGACGCCTGGTTTCTCAGCGCCGCTATCCTGTGCGAAGACCTGCGTCAGGACGAGCAGGCCGACCGCCTGTTCGCCGCCATTATCGAACGCTATGCGGATTATCCCTGCGCCGGACAGGCCAAGGCTTATCGCCAGACCCTGGCGCAGATGAAGGGACAGGGCCAGCCGCCAGCGGCAACCTGAATCAAACGGCGGGATATTCCGCCGCCAGTTGCATCAGCGCGGCGCTGCGCTGGGCGTCGCCGTGGCGGGCGTGAGCGTTCGCGGCGGCGAGAAGAAACTCCCGGCAACGCGGGTCGTCCGGCGCGGCGATATGCAGCAGACGGGCGACGCGCTCCAGTTCAAGCGCCGAGCCGTGCCGCCGGAAGCGTTCGCCGAGCCGGACGAGCAGATTGCCGTTGAGATAGGGGCGCGGTTTGGCCAGCGCGATGTAGTCGCGGAAAACTTCGAGAATGAAGCCCTGCGTTGCGGCATCGTCGGCGCGTTGACCGAGAATGGCGCGCGCGGTTTTGTGGAACTCCTCGCTGCCGGGCGAGAGTTTGAGCACATTGAAACACTCGCTCCAGACGGCCAGATTGCTGTCGGGCTGCAAGGCGGCGCTGGCGTAAGCCCGCCGCGCCTGATCGAAAGCCCCGCCGCCCGTGGCGCGGCGGGCTTCGGCCAGATACTGCGGCGCTGTTTTGGCGGCGGCGGGGGCGTTTTTCGCCTTGCCCGGTTCGGGCAGCAGCCGCGCCTGCGCCCGCTTCACCAGGGGCCAGGCCAGCAGCGCCCCCGCCAGCAGGCCGCCGAAATGGGCGCTGTAGGCGATGTGGCTGTTGCCGTTCCAGTACATCTGCAAGGCTTCATTGGCCAGCCATACCGGCAGGGCCAGCAGCGCCGGGGCGGTGACGATGTCGAAATAAACGAGAACGAAATAAAAGAAGGGAATGCGCCGCCAGCGCAAAAGCACGGCAAAAGCCCCCATCACCGCCGAAATCGCCCCCGACGCGCCGACCAGCCCGGCGTCAGCGGTCGCCAGCAGCCAGTACATCCCGACCGCAGCCAGCCCGCCCAGGGTGTAAAGCAACAAAAAGACCCCGGTTCCAACCAGCGCCTCGACCGCCGGGGCGAGGACGATGAGCACCACCATATTGCCGATCAGATGGCCCGCGCCGCCGTGCAGATATTGGTGAGTGATCGCCGTCAGCCACGACGGCTGGCTGGTATGGAAAGCGTAGCGTTCGATGGTGACGCCAGCCATGAGCTGGTCGAACTGGCGGCGCGCCGCCTGCCACGCGAGGTAATCCGCATGATCGGGCAGGATGATGCGACCGGCCCGCAAATGCCGGAGAAAATCCTCATCATCATTCATCAGCCGGATCGCGATGAACCGGGTTTCCCGGATTTTGCCCAGTTGCTCGAAGCGCCTGAGATCATCGGCGCGCCGCATTTTCTTGAGGTAATCCTCATAAGCCGGTAACTCCAGACCCGGCAGCACGCTTTGCTCGTAATACGCGAAAGCCCGCTGATAACGCCCCTCATCGCGGGACTGCAAGCCAAAAAAGACGAAGGCGTTGACCAGCACCAGCAAAATCACGCCAAACGGAATATGCGGCCGGGTGACGTTGCGCAGATAGGGCATCAGGAACATGCGGGGATTCTTTCAGGCTGGGTCAGGGCAAGGTGATAGGGGCGAGGCCAGGGCAATCGCATGAATGACTTTGGCATTTGCTCAATGACAACAATCGTTTCCGGCTGCCGCCAAAAGCCCCTCTCCCCTCGCGGGAGAGGGGTTGGGGAGAGGGGGAGAATGACCGGAAGCGCCCTTTTCATCGCTTCACCCTCCCCCCCGGCCCCTCTCCCATCAAGGGAGAGGGGAGTATCGGACGCTGCGACCATGTCGACTCAGGCGATTGTCATTCATGCGATTGCCCTGGGGGCAAGGCGCAGCGCCGCCGGGATGCGCGCTCCGGGGACATGAATCACCGCCTCCGGATTCCATCCCGCCTTGTACTCGATGCGCTTTCTCTCGACCGTGCGCTGACGCAACAGATTGCCCAAGTTGCTCGGGAGTTTGCCGTTCATGTTCGCCGCCGCTGGAAAGCGGCTATTCTAGCTTTTCCTCAATCAACGCCCATCGCCTGTCGCGCACCATCACAAACCGGCAGCGTCCCGCCGACAATTCTGCCCACAGATTGCCGATGTCACGGTCATCCTGTGCGTCCGTCCAGCCCTGCGCCCCTTTGTATTCAACGACCAGAACCGTGCCGTCATTCAACAGGCAAACAAAGTCGGGATAAAACCGTCCCGTCGCCTTTTGCAGAAAGAAGGAACAACCCGGTTTGTTGACCAGATTGCGCACCCAATACTTGATGCGCCCTTGCTGGGCGAGTTTGTCCAATTCCACCGCGCAAGCAAACTCTTCTCCGCTATCGAAATCGCCCACGCGGCCATAGAAATGCTTTTTGAAATCCCACACGCCAAAACGCCTGTCGTAATCACGGCTGGGCGCATAGGCTTGCGG
>JAITWU010000104.1 GCA_031285115.1 Azonexus sp.
TCGCCCCCTCTTTCTTTTTTTGGGGATTGGTTGCGCTGTCATATGCTTGCAACTTACACCTCATAAATTAGCTAAAAAAAGCCGTGTACCTATTTAATTTTCTTGGCTTTTTTCTATAATAGCCTCATCAATATCCGAAGACGGTCATGGCGGAAGAGAGCGATCTCGAAAAAACAGAGGAGCCTACAGGCAGGCGAATCGAACAGGCGCGTGAAAAAGGCCAGGTGCCTCGTTCGCGCGAATTGGGGACCTTTCTGGTATTGATCACCGCCGCCGCCACCATCTGGATGATGGGCGGCTGGTTCGTCCGGCGCTCCGTCGTCATCATGCACCATGCCTTTACCATTGATCCCCCCCTGGCCCGCGATCCGGCGCTCCTCGTGCCGCATCTCGGCGGCGTTTTCGGCGATGCTTTGTTCCTCTTTGCGCCGCTGATGGGCGTCCTCATGCTGGCGGCCTTGCTGCCGCCGTTTTTCCTCAATTCCTGGGTGTTTTCGGGGCAGTCTCTGGTCCCCGACCTCAAGCGCCTCAATCCGCTCACCGGCATTGGCCGGATGTTTTCGTGGAACAGCCTGATGGAGTTGGGCAAGGCGATTTTGAAAGCCTGTCTGGTCGCCGGGGTCGCCATTTTGTTGATCTGGCGCTCGCGCGACGAAATTTTCGGCCTGCTCTCCGAATCGCTCGACACGGCGCTGGCCCATGCCGGTCATCTGGTTTCTTTCAGTTTTCTCATCCTGGTGTCGACGCTGGCGCTGGTGGTGGTGGCTGATGTGCCGTTCCAGATCTGGCAGCACTTCAACAAGCTCAAGATGACCAAGGATGAAGTCCGCCGCGAAATGAAGGAAATGATGGGCGACCCGCACATCAAGGGGCGCATCCGCAGCTTGCAGATGCAGGCCGCCCGGCGGCGGATGATGGCGGCGGTACCGGAAGCCACGGTCGTGGTCACCAACCCGACGCATTTTGCCGTCGCCCTCTCGTACAAAACCGGCATGAATGCGCCGAAAGTGGTGGCTAAAGGCGTCGGCAATATCGCCCTGAAAATCCGCGAGATTGCCGCCGAACACGGCGTGCCGGTTCTCGAAGCGCCGCCGCTGGCGCGGGCGCTCAACAAACATGCCGAACTCGATGGCGAAATTCCCGCCACGTTGTACAGCGCCGTGGCCGAAGTGCTTGCTTACATTCATCGTCTGGCTGGCTGGCGCGCGGCGGGCGGCGCTTACCCGGCGCCGCCGCGTGATTTGCCGGTGCCCGCCGAGCTTGTTCCGGAGGCCGCGTAAATGGCAGCTTCTTCGCTTCGCGCCCAGAATTTCCTCGGGCGGCTCAATATCACGCAGTTGGCCGCGCCGCTGCTGATCATGATGATCCTGTCGATGATGGTCCTGCCGTTGCCGGCTTTCGTCCTCGACGTGTTTTTCACCTTCAATATCGCCATTTCCGTCCTCGTTCTGCTGGTCGCCGTCAATACCCAGAAGACCCTCGATTTTTCCGTTTTCCCGACCGTGCTGCTGGTGACGACGCTGTTGCGTCTGTCGCTCAACGTCGCCTCCACCCGCGTCGTCCTGATTGAAGGACATACCGGCCCGGCGGCGGCGGGCAAGGTGATCGAGGCCTTCGGCCACTTTCTCGTCGGCGGCAATTTTGCCGTCGGCATTGTCGTTTTCATGATTCTGGTGGTCATCAATTTTGTCGTCATCACCAAGGGCGCCGGGCGCGTCGCCGAAGTGGCCGCCCGCTTTACGCTGGACGCCATGCCGGGCAAGCAGATGGCCATCGACGCCGACCTCAACGCCGGTCTCATCGGCGAGGATGAAGCCCGCCAGCGGCGTAAGGATGTCGCCCGCGAAGCCGAGTTTTACGGCTCGATGGATGGCGCTTCCAAATTCGTCCGTGGCGACGCCATCGCGGGCATCGTCATCATGCTGCTCAACATCGTCGGCGGTCTTTTCGTCGGCATCTTCCAGCACGACATGGATTTTGGCCTGGCGGGCAAGACCTACACCCTGCTGACCATCGGCGACGGTCTGGTGGCGCAGATTCCCGGCCTCATCATCTCGATTGCCGCAGGTCTCGTGGTGACGCGCGTTTCCGATGACCGCGATGTCGGCCAGCAGGTGCTCGGGCAGATGTTCAAAAACCCCAAGGCGCTGGCGATTACCGCCGCCATCATCGGCATCCTCGGCCTCATTCCGGGTATGCCCAATCTGGTCTTTTTGCTGCTCGCCAGCAGCGTTGGCTACATGGCCTGGCGCATGGGGCAGCGCGATCTGCGTCTGGCCGCCGCGCCGCCGGTCAAGGTCGCGCCGACGCCAGCGCCGGAAGCGATCGAAGCCAGTTGGAGCGATGTCGCGCCGCTCGACGTGCTCGGGCTGGAAGTCGGCTATCGCCTGATTCCGCTGGTGGATAAATCGCAGGATGGCGAATTGCTGCGCCGCATTCGCGGCATCCGCAAAAAATTCGCCCAGGAAGTCGGCTTCCTCGTTTCGCCCGTGCATATCCGCGACAATCTCGAATTGAAGCCCAACGCCTACCGCATTCTTTTGAAGGGCGTCGAAGTCGGCGCTGGCGAAGCCTATGCCGGGCAGTTTCTGGCGATCAATCCGGGCCGCGTGGCTGGCGCGCTCAACGGAACGACCACCGTCGACCCGGCCTTTGGCCTGCAAGCCGTGTGGATCGACGCCGGGCAGCGCGACAAGGCGCAAGCCTACGGCTACACCGTGGTCGATGCGTCGACCGTGGTCGCCACCCACCTCAATCATCTGATCCTGACCCATGCCGGTGAACTCTTGGGCCGTCAGGAAGTGCAGCAACTGCTCGACCATCTTGCCAAGGAAATGCCCAAGCTGGTCGAAGACCTGGTGCCCAAGGCGCTGCCGCTCGGCACCCTGCAAAAAATATTGCAGAGCCTGCTCGACGAAGGCGTCCATATCCGCGACATGCGCACCATCATCGAAACGGTGGCCGATGCCGCGACGCGCACCCAGAATGCCGACGAACTGGCGGCCCAGGTGCGCAATGCGCTTGGTCGGGCGATTGTCCAGCAACTGTTCCCCGGCAGCGGCGAGATGCAGGTCATGTCGCTCGACCCGGCGCTTGAACGGCTGCTTTCCCAGGCGGTTGCGGGCGGCAGTGAAAACACCAGCTTCGAGCCGGGCCTTGCCGATACGCTGGTCAGAGAAACCGCCGCCGCCGCCCAGCGGCAGGAAAGCCTCGGTCTGCCAGCGGTGCTGCTGGCGCCGGGCAGCCTGCGCCTGTTGCTGTCGCGTTTCCTGCGCCGTTCCGTGCCGCAGTTGAAGGTGCTGGCGCATAACGAAGTGCCGGAAAATCGAATCATCAAGGTGACTTCAGTCATCGGGGGTAAAACATGAACGTGAGAAAATTCATCGCCGCCAACCCGCGCGATGCCTTGCGTAAAGTCAAAGAGACGCTTGGCAATGACGCCATCATCCTGTCCAACCGGGGCATTCCCGGCGGTGTCGAAATCATGGCGGTTGCTGCCCGCGACATGGCGATGATCGCGCCGACCACGGTCGACATGCCAGCGGCGCAAGCCGGTCGCCCGCCACAGCCGCCAGCCGCCGCCGACGATGAAGATGACTACCGCCTGTCGCTCAGTACGGCGCGCGCCCAGGTCGCCGCCGGGCGTCACGCCATTCCCGGCCTGCAAATCGCCACCGCGCCGTCCCCGGCGGCGCAGCCTGCGCCGCGTCCGGCGGCGATGGTCAATGCCAGCATTCCGCGCACCGGCGCCCTGCGCAATCTGGAAGCCGCGCGGCCCCAGCCAGCGCCGCTGACTTCGTCGCCAGCACCATCGCCAGCCGCGCCGCAGTCGCGCCCGGCAGCCGCGCCAGCGGCGGAAACGCCACGGCGGGCGGCGGCGGAAGTCGTGCCGATGGAAGTGATGGAGGAAATCCGCTCGCTGCGCAAAATGGTCGAACAGCATCTGGCCGGTTTTGCCTGGGGCGAATCCGCCCGCGCCGCCCCGATCAAGACCGAAGTGCTGCGGCAGATGCTCGA
>JAITWU010000186.1 GCA_031285115.1 Azonexus sp.
CGCGACGCCCGCATCCATTACCAGCGCAACGACAGCAATCCCGGCTTCAACAGCGCCGTGCAGCGCGCCTATGCAGCGGGCAGCGCCGAATATGTCGTCATCCTGCCAGCGGCGGCGCTGTGGGCGCCGGAATTTCTTGCCGAGACTTGCCGCGCGCTTGAGCAAAACCCGCAATGCGCCTATGCCTACAGCCGCTGGAGCAGCGGCGAGGGCAGCGGCGGGGGCAGCGACAAACAAGCGGGCCAGCCAAGGGAAACAACGCCGATGCCGCATGAGGCGAGCGGCCCGGTGGACGACACGCCGTGTCTCCTGCTGCAAAACTACATTCCCCTGCCTTTTGGCGTTTTCCGGCGCAGCGCCTGTGAGCGGGCGGGCGGCCCTTGCCCGCAGGCCCTGCCGCAGTTGACCGATCTTTATCTGTGGCTGCGCCTGGCGGCTGAAGGCGCCGGTTATTTCATCAACCAGCCCTTGGGGCATCTGGCGACCGATGGCCGCAATCTCTCCTACCAATTCCTCCCTGTTGGCCGCTGGGGGCACGACCCGATTCATCTTCTCGACCTCGTTTTTGCCTCGGATCGCTGGTCGCAGCCGATCCGTCTCCTCGCCAAAGCCCGCCAGATTCAATTGTTGACCGGCGAAAAAATCAGCGCCATCGTGCGCGACTTCGGCAATGACGAGACGCAACCGATAATCCGGGAATTGCTCGCGGCGCATCGCAACAATCTTTATCTGATCGCCGCTACCGCCATTCACGGCTACCCCGATGCGCTGGCGCTGAACGATACCGCCGCCGACGCCGACGACCTCGAAGCCGAGGTCATGGGCGACGATGCAGCGCTTGATTTTCTCGGCGGGGCCAACAGCGGCAGCGCCAGCCATCAGCGGGAACTCAACCGCTCCTACGCGAAATGGCTGCTCAAGCGCAGCTTCGTCCCCGGCGACATGCGGGTCATCGAAAGCGAAATGGCCCGCTGGCAAACCCAGCCGCTGTTCCGGATTCTGCTGCGCGTCGCCGTCGCCGAAAAATCCGGGCTGGCCGATACCCTCGATAGTCTCAACAACCAGTTCTACGGCAACTGGCGCATCGACGTTGTCACCGAATCGCCCCCGCCAGCCGGGATCGAGGCCATCGCCGGACTCGGCTGGCATACGGTCGCCGCGCTCGGCGAAGGCAAAGCGACGCTCGACCGGCTCGCCGAACAAGGCGGCGACTGGCTGATCGAACTGCCGCCCGGCGCCATGCTCGATCCCTTCTGCCTGTGGCGGATTGCTGCCGAAGCCGACCGCCAGCCCGCGATCCAGGCGTTTTATGCCGACGACGACATCAACAGCCCCGGCGGCAAACGTCTCAATCCCCGTTTCAAAGGCCAGCTCAATCTCGAATGGAGCCGCTCGGCGGATCTCATCGGCCCCCTGTTCGTCCGCCAGAGCGCCTTGCAGCAGGCGGGCGGCGTCAGCGCCAGTCATGAAAGCCCGTGGTACGACCTCCTCCTGCGCCTCATTGAAAGCCACGGCCCGACGAGCATTGGCGGCATTCCCGATGTGCTCCTCAGCTTTAGGGAAAAATTCCCGACCAGCCCGATGGCCTGCATGGAAGCCCTCGCCGCCCATCTCACCCGCCTTGATGAAAACAGCGATGTCATGCCGACCAGCGCCGACAGTTGGAAAGTCATCTACTACCCGGCTACCGCGCCGCTCGTTTCGATCCTCATCCCCAGCGCCCGCGTGCTCGAATTTATCCGGCCAGGCGTCAGCGCCATCGTCGACAAAACGGCTTACGCCAATTACGAAATCATCGTCGTCGCTGACGACAAAGAGGCCGACCCTGAACTGAAACAATATATCGCCGAACTCGCCGCCAGCCGCGACCGGGCCATCACCGTCATCGCCCCGGACGGGGCAAAAACCAATCGCGCCGCCGCCCTCAACCAGGCCGCCCGCTACGCGCGTGGCGAATATCTCGTTTTGCTCAACGAAGACACCCGGATCTTTCAGGCGCAATGGCTCGATGAACTGCTCGCCCAGGGCCAGCGCCCCGGCGTCGGCGCGGTGATGCCCAAGCTCGTGCAACCGCACCACCGGATGATCGAAAACGCCGGTTACACCCTCGGCGTCGACGGACTGGCCGCCGCCCCCGGCCATCGCTGCGAAAAATTCTCCCTTGACGGCTACATGGGCATGTTCAAAGTCTGCCGCGATGTCGCCGCCGCCCCGGCCAGTTGTCTTTTCTTGTCCAGGGCGGACTATCTGGCCGCTGACGGACTGGACGAAAGCCTCGATTCCGATCTCGCCATCGACATTGATTTCAGCCTCAAACTGCGGAATCAAGGCCGACGGCTGATCTATACCCCCTTCGTCACCATCGCCTGCTACGGCAACATCACGGAAAACTACAACCTCCTCGACCAGGCCGCCATGGCCGAAAAATATCTGCTTGAGGCCCGCTCGCAACAACAAATCCGGCAACGCTGGAAAACGCAGCTCGACAACGACCCCCTATGGAACCCGAACCTCAGCCTGATCCCCGGCGCGGTCGACATCGAAACGCGCGGCCTGCCGACCTGGCGCTACCTGCCGGGCCGGGCGCCGCGAATTTTTGCCCGCCCGCTGATCAACGGCCAGGGCACCTACCGCATCACCCAACCGCTGCGCATCGCCCGCGAGGCGGGTCTGGTGCAGGAATGCGAAGCCTTTCAGGAAATCGGGAGCATCACCCTCACCCCCACCGAAATCGCCCGTTGCGGCGCCGACTCGCACATCGTCCAATGCTACGTGCACGACGGCTACCTGCTTGAACTGCAATATTTCCGCGCCCATGCGCCCGAGGCTTTCATCGTTTACGCCAACGACGACCTGCTCATCGACATGCCGCTCAAAAGCAGCTTCCGCAAAAACATCCCCGCCGATTCCCGCCGCCGCTACCAGGCCGCCCTGCGCCTCTGCAACCGTCTGGTCGTCAGCACCCAATATCTGGCCGACACCTCGCGCCACTTCATCGACGACATCCGCGTCGTCCCCAACCGGCTGGCCAGGGACATGTGGATGAACATCCACTCACAACAGCCGCGCACCAGCCGCAAACCCCGCATCGGCTGGGCTGGCGGCACCGGTCACCTGGGCGACCTCGAACTGATGCTGCCCGTCATCGAAGCCACCCGCCACGAAGCCGACTGGATTTTCTTCGGCATGTGCCCGAAAGAAATCCGCCCGCTGCTCGCCGAATATCACGATCTGGTCGATTTCAGTCTCTATCCGCAAAAACTCGCCGATCTCAATTTCGACATCGCCGTCGCCCCGCTCGAAGACATCCCCTTCAACTACGGCAAAAGCAATCTGCGCCTGCTCGACTACGGCGCGCTCGGGCTGCCCGTCGTCTGCACCGACATCCTGCCCTACCAGGATTCCCCGGCCACCCGCGTCCCCAACCTCCCGCAACGCTGGATCGCCACGCTGCGCGAACGCATCCACGACCTCGACGCCACCCGCCGCGAAGGCGCGCGTATGCGCCAGTGGGTCGAACAAAACTACGTCCTCGAAGACCACATCGAAGAATGGCTGGCGGCGCATTTGCCGTAGGGCTGAAATGGAACCGCCCGCGTAAGGCGGGCGGCGGGTACTACCGAACTACTACCAGACAGGCGTATTGCACATTGCGAGGGACGTCGCTATGATTAACAAAGCTGCGTACCGCAAGATGCGCGCCCGATGGTTTTTCCGTGAGCCGGATTTCTTCATCGGAACTCTCCTTTCACCTGGATTGGAGACGACAAAGCCCCGTCGCTACACGGGGCTTTTTTCGTTCGCCCCCGCCAGCATTCTACATCGCTTAAATAGTGCCGACGGCTCACCATGTGCTCGAAGACCACATTGAAGAATGGCTGGCGGCGCATTTGCCGCAAACAGGAATCAGGTATCGGGTATCGGGTATCAGTGCTTGCGTTGGACTGATTCCTGATAGCCGATCCCCAACACCAAAAAATCCCCTAAAGTTTTCTCCCTGCCCGTCGTAAATTGATTCAACGGCAGACGGAATTGTTGGATCACCGGGCCGCCAGGTTCGATTTATAACTTTCGTGAAGGAGTCTCAAAATGGCACAAGTCATCAACACCAACCTCTACACCAATACCGCCCAGATGTATCTGAACAAGAACTCAAGCAGCCTCAGCAATGCGATTACGCGGCTGTCTTCGGGTTTGCGGGTTAACTCCTCGCGCGACGACGCGGCCGGTTTGGCGGTTGCAACGCGCATGGAAGCGGACTCTCGCGGTCTTACCGTCGCGATCCGTAACGCGGCCGACGGCAATTCGTTTGGCGAAACGGCTGACGCGGCGCTGGGCACGGTTGCCGACATTCTGCAACGGATGCGCGAACTGAGCGTGCAGTCCTTGAACGGCACCATCTCTGATACCGAGCGCGGCTATCTGGACAAGGAATATGCAACCCTGAACCAGCAGATCACCGATCTTCAGGGCGCCGCCACGCTGAACAACCAGAACGTCTTCTCGACCTTCTCCTTCCAGGTGGGCACCACCTCCACCCAGTCGATGGGCGCCACCTTTACCAGCGTCGCCGCAGTGGGTGGCAGCGTCAGCACATCGGCTGGCGCCGCCGCCGCCATGTCGGCCATTGACGCCGCGCTGGTGTCGGTTGCAACCAACCGCGCCGTGGTCGGTAGCGTAATGAGCGCGCTCGACTTCCGCATCACCCAGTTGAACGCCGCCAAGACCAACCAGGACGCCGCCCGCAGCCGCATCATGGACGCTGACTTCGCCTCGGAAACCGCCAATATGTCGCGCGCCCAGATTCTCCAGCAGTCGGGCACGGCGATGGTGGCCCAGGCCAACCAGATCCCGCAGAACGTGCTGACGCTGTTGCGTTAAGCGGAACGACGCCCTCTGAAAACTCCCCTCTCCCCGCGTGGGCGAGGGGGAGAGGGGAAAGAAAACCGAGGCGCTTCACCCTCCCCCCAACCCCTCTCCCCGCAAGGGAGAGGGGTTTTTTGGCAGGCGCGCAAGGAGACCGCAAATGAGCATTCAATCCATTACGGCAAATACCCAGCCCAACCTGTTCGCATCATCGGCCAGCAAAGCGCCAGCCCAGGCGAAAGATGTGGCAAGCGCAGATGCGGCAAGCGCGCCCGTGACCGCCGCCCGGTCAACCCGAACCGCCCCGGAAACCCGGTCGGACGGGCAACCGACGGAACAGGACGTGCAAGCGGCGGTCGATCAGATCGACAAATTCGTGGCGACGAGCGCCCCCAATACCAATATCGCTTTTTCCATCGACCCGGAAGATGGTTTTCTGGTCAAGGTCATTGACGGCGCAACCAAGGAGGTCATCCGTCAATTCCCCTCCAAGGAAGCCATCGCCATCGCCAAGGCGCTCGACAAGTTGCAGGGGCTTTTTGTGCGCGACAAGATTTAGCCGCTCCTACGCCTCTCCCTTGATGGGAGGGGAGTAGACGGGCGAAAACGGAATTGGGCAGCATTTTTTTATTGTGTTTTAACCTCTCACAGATCGGAGAGCCATCATGGCCGGAACCATTTCTTCCCTGGGTGTTGGCAGCAACCTCGACGCCGCCACCATCGTCTCCTCGCTGATGGCTATCGAGCGCCAGCCCCTCAACGCGCTGAAAACCAAAGAATCTTCATTCAACGCCAAACTGTCGGCCTACGGCACCCTGAAATCAGCCCTGTCGACCTTGCAGACAGCCGCCAAGGCGCTGACCGACGCCAGCAAAGTCGGCGGCTTTGGCGTCACCGTGGGCGACAGCAAGATTCTCGGCGCGACGGCGGCGTTTAACGCCAGTCCGGGAACTTACTCGATCCATGTCGGGAATCTCGCCACCGCCCAGAAGAATTTTTCCTCCCCCATCAACAGCGGCCAGAGCTTCGGCAGCGGCACGCTGACCTTCAACATCGGCGGCAACGCAAAAAACATTGATATTGCCGACGGCAGCAGCATCAACGACATCCGCTCGGCCATCAACGCCGCCAACATGGGCGTGACCGCCACCGTCATTTCCGGCTCTGGCGGCGACCGGCTGGTGCTTTCCAGCACCGACACGGGGACGGCCAACGCTTTTTCGCTGACGGTTGCCTCCGCTGACGCCAATCTGCAAGCCCTGGCGACGGCCAATTCCGACGCCACGCTGAGTGTTGCCGCCAAGGACGCCAATCTCACCATCGACGGCGTTGCCGTCACCTCCAGCAGCAATACGCTGACCTCGGCGCTGACCGGCATCACCTTGAACCTGACAGCGCCCGGCGACACCACCATCACCGTCACCAAGGATACGAGCAAGACCGCCGACGCCGTCAATGCCTTCGTCAAGGCGTACAACGATGTCATCAGCCAGATGAAGACGCTGACGGCCTACGACGTCAACACCAAGACCGGCGCGGCGCTCAATGGCGAGGGAACGATCCGTTCGATCCAGTCGATGCTCAACAACGCGCGCCTCGACACGCCTGCCGATCTGGCTGGCTCAAGCTCGCTCTACAAATCCCTTTCGGCGCTTGGCATCGCGATCACGCAAGACGGCAGTCTGCAAGTGGATAACGACAAGCTGACCACGGCCCTCAACACCTCGGCAGTCGATGTGACCAAAACCCTCGGCGCTTTCGGCCAGGCGATGTCCGACCAGATCGACAATATCATCGGCGCCAAAGGCATCCTCGCCAACCGCACCGACGGCATCAACAGCACCATCAAAACCTTGCAGAACAACCAGACCTCCATGCAGGCCCGCCTCGACAAAATCCAGGCCCGCTACGAGGCCCAGTTCACGGCGCTCGATACTTTGATGAGCGGCCTCAACAGGCAGAGCAACTACATGACCAACTGGTTGTCGTCGTTGAACGGCGGCAACAAGTAAGGAAACGCGCTCTCCTTGAGGGTGAAGGAAAGAGGGCGCGGCAAACAGAAATGTCGTTGCTCCAACCTCCTCTCTCAAGCAGGGCAATCGCCTGAATGGTTTTGGCATTTGCTCGATGACAACAATCGTTTCCGGCTGCCGCCAAAAGCCCCTCTCCCCTCGCGGGAGAGGGGAGAATGGATGAAAACTGATCTATTGAAATGTAATTGGGGTAACCCGCAGCGGATCTTGCCCTGCGCCCGGCTTTCTTCTGACGCAGGTCATGCCGCATCAGGTGCAGCGCCATTATCATGGCAGGTTATAGCGTTTTTCCTGGCACACCTCATGCGACATCTCAAACTGGCTTTGGCGGTGGCCCTGCTGCTTCCCGCCGTCCTCTGGCTGATTGCCGAATCCGCCGTTTTTCAGGCCGCTACCTTTATGGATCTGCGCCGGTTCATGGTTCAGCTTACCGGCGTCATTGCCTATGGCGGCATGGGTTTCGCCATGCTGCTGGCGCTCAGGCCGCGCCCGTTGGAGCGATGGTTCAACGGCCTCGACAAAATGTACCGGCTGCACAAATGGCTGGGCATCGCCGCGCTCGTCTTCGGCATCATTCACTGGCTGTGGGCAAAAGGCCCAAAATGGGCGGTCGGCTGGGGATGGCTGGAAAAGCCGGTGAAAGGGCCGCGCATCCCGCCCGATAATCCGCTCGAAGCCCTGTTCCTCAACTATCGCGGCTTTGCCGAGAGCGTCGGCGAGTGGGTATTTTATGCTGTCGTCATTCTGATTGCACTGGCCTTGATCCAGCGTTTTCCCTATCGCTGGTTTTACAAAACGCACCGTTTCATCGCCCTTGTTTATCTGGCCCTCACGTTTCACATGGTCGTGCTGCTCAAATTCAGCGACTGGATCTTGCCGCTCGGCTGGCTGATGGCGGTTCTCGCCGCTGGCGGCGCGTGGACGGCGGTGTTGTCGCTGCTTGGCCGGATCGGCGCGGGCCGCAAGGTCAGGGGAGAAATCAGGGCGCTACGCTATTTCCCCGGCGTGCGCTCGCTCGAAATCGAAACCGAAGCGCCCGGCTGGCCCGGCCACCAGCCCGGTCAATTCGTCTTTGCCACATCGAGCGCCAGCGAAGGCGCGCACCCTTCCACCATTGCTTCCGGCTGGAATCCGCAACATCCCCGGCTCTCTTTTGTGGTCAAAGAACTCGGCGACCACACCGCCCGCCTGCGCGAAAAACTGCGCGTCGGCCAGGCGGTGACGCTCGAAGGCCCCTATGGCTGCTTCACCTTCGATGACGACCGGCGGCAGCAAATCTGGATCGGCGGCGGCATCGGCATTACGCCCTTCATCAGCCGGATGCAGCATCTGGCCGGGCGGCAGGATGGGCGAACGGTCAATCTCTTTCACACCACCGCCGATGTCGATGAAGACGCCTTCGCCCGGCTCAAGGCCGACGCGCAAGCGGCCAACATCG
The DNA here is from genome assembly GCA_031285115.1 of Azonexus sp. Lineage (GTDB taxonomy): Bacteria > Pseudomonadota > Gammaproteobacteria > Burkholderiales > Rhodocyclaceae > Azonexus. Next base: position 8,338 of record JAITWU010000186.1, read on the forward strand.
AGCTGCACCTGCTGATCGACGCCCGCGATGGCCGCCTGACTGGCGAGCGCATCCGCAACCTCGTTCCCGGCTGGCGCGACGCCAGCATCTGGTTCTGCGGCCCCGCCGGATTCGGCGAAGCGCTAAAACGCGACTTCGCGGCGCAGGGCTTTCCGGTGGCAAAAGATTTTCATCAGGAACTGTTCAATATGCGTTGATAAATGTCGCATCCCGGTTGCTAGGCCACCCATTTCGCCGCCACGCAAACACGATTCCGCCCTGCTTGCTTGGCTTGGTAGAGGGCGTGGTCGGCGCGGTCGAACCATTGGCTCAATGTTTCTTTCTGGTCGTATTGCGCGACGCCGCAACTGACCGTTAGCGCGATGTGCTGGCCGCTGTAGCTGAAATCGCGTGCCTCGATGGCGGCGCGGAATTTTTCGGTCAGTATCAGGGCGTAGTCGAGTTCGCAACCTTTGAACAGCACGACGTATTCCTCGCCGCCCCAGCGGCTCAGAATGTCGGAATGGCGCAGCATTTTTTTCAGGGTGTCGGCGATTTTGCGGATTGTCTCGTCGCCCGCGAGATGCCCGTAGCGGTCATTGATCCGCTTGAAATGGTCGATGTCGAGCAGCATGATCGACAGTGGCTCGCCGGTTCGTCGCGCGCCGTCGATCACTTGCTGGGCCATCAGGTCGAAGACTCGCCGGTTGGGCAGGCCGCTCAGAGTGTCGGTCGCCGCCATTTCTTCCAGTCGCCGCTGGTAGCGGCCAATGACCATGTTGGTCAGGAGCAGCACCAGCACCGTTACCACCAGACTGATCGCCAGATTGACATAGAGCGTTTCGCGCGTGGCGAACAGCGCGGCGTCATCCATTTTTTCGACGAACAGATACCAGTTCAATTCCGGGATGAACCAGACGTTGAGAAAGTGCAGGCGTCCATCCTTCTTGTAGCGGAGCACGCCATCGCGCTGCGCTTGTTCGTGCGTCGCCCGGACATCCATGCCGGTTGCTTCACGAATGTTCTTGCCCATCATCCCGGAATCTTTGGCCGACAAAATCACCTTGCCTCCGGCATCGGTAAAGTAAACGTGGCTTTGGTAGCGCGTCTGGAAATCGTTGATCAGTTGCTGCATCGTGTTTTCCGTCAGCCCGACGCCGGTGACGCCGATCAAAGCGCCGTTTTTATCGAGAACGCGGTAATTGACGAAGATGGTCAGGGCGCCACGGTTGTCGAAATCGGGATCGAAGTTGATTTCGTAAGGCTCCCGCAGATTGCGCGTGCGGAAATACCAGGCATCGCGCGATTCGTCCGGGTTCAGTTTGCGCAGGATGCTGCGGCCGCTATGGTAGTGAAGGCGCGACTTCTCGGAGCCGAAAAAAGTGACGATGCCGCCCTTGTCGTCATTGCTCGACTTGACTGCTTGCAGATATTCCTCAATCTGCTCAGGGGATTTCTCGCCGCTCGTTACCCAGTCGCACAAAAAGGTGTCGTGCGCCATCATTGATGAAATCAGAATTGGCCGTATCAGGTCTTTCTGCATTTCTGAATAGATATGGCTGGAAGTGAGCGGCAGCTCGGTGGCGATGATGGATTCGCGGATCGCGTTTTGCGACACGAAATAGCTGGCCAGCGAGGTGCCGATAAAACCGATGCCCAACAGTAGCGCAAGCGACACGATCAGCCTGTGCTTGTCCATTGCTACCCCGTTGCCGTTGTTTGCCGCCACGATTTTCGGCTCCTCCTTTGTCTGCTTGCCCTTTGATTTTTGTCAACCTTGTCCGAGTAGTCATTTTGCATAAACTGCGCGGCCTGGTGTGCGAAATTTTCCCTGTCCCCGGTTGAAATTTGCCCCTCTCAGCCGCATGTTGAAAAAATCCAGATTTTTCGTGAAGGACCTCATCCATGCGTAGTGACAAACTCACCACCAAATTGCAGCAGGCTTTGTCCGATGCCCAGAGTCTGGCCGTTGGCGGCGATCAGCAATTTATCGAGCCGCAGCATCTGCTGCTCGCCTTGATCGACCAGGAGGAAGGCGGCAGCCGTTCTCTGCTGGCGCGCGCCGGGGTCAATGTGGCTGGCTTGCGCAGTGATCTGGAGGCGGCCTTGAAGCGGTTGCCGCAGGTTTCCGGGCATGGCGGCGATGTTTCGGTCGGGCGCGATCTCGGTAATCTCCTCAATCTGGCCGACAAGGAGGCGCAAAAGCGCGGCGATCAGTTCATCGCCAGCGAAATGTTCCTGCTCGCGCTCACTGACGATAAAGGCGAAAGCGGGCGGCTGGCCAAACAGCATGGCTTGAACCGCAAGGCGCTGGAGGCGGCGATTGTCGCCGTGCGCGGCGGCCAGGGCGTCGATAGTCAGGAGGCGGAAGGCCAGCGCGAGGCGCTGAAAAAATATTGCATCGACCTCACCGAACGCGCCGCCCAGGGCAAGCTCGACCCGGTGATCGGGCGCGATGACGAGATTCGCCGCGCCATCCAGATTCTGCAACGGCGGACCAAGAACAACCCGGTCCTGATCGGCGAGCCGGGCGTCGGCAAAACGGCCATCGTCGAGGGGCTGGCCCAGCGCATCGTCAATGAGGAGGTGCCGGAAACCTTGAAGGGCAAGAAAGTGCTGGTGCTCGACATGGCTGGCCTCTTGGCCGGGGCCAAGTATCGCGGCGAATTCGAGGAGCGCCTGAAAGCGGTGCTCAAAGAAGTGGCGCAGGACGAAGGGCGCATCATTCTTTTCATCGACGAACTGCATACGATGGTCGGCGCGGGCAAGGCGGAAGGGGCGATCGACGCTGGCAACATGCTCAAACCGGCGCTGGCGCGCGGCGAGTTGCACTGCATCGGGGCGACGACGCTGGACGAATACCGCAAGTACATCGAAAAAGACGCGGCGCTCGAACGTCGTTTCCAGAAGGTGCTGATTGGCGAGCCGAGCGTCGAATCGACCATCGCCATCCTGCGCGGCTTGCAGGAGAAGTACGAACTGCACCACGGCGTGGACATCACCGATCCGGCCATCGTCGCCGCCGCCGAGTTGTCCAACCGTTACATCACCGACCGTTTTCTGCCGGACAAGGCGATTGACCTCATCGACGAGGCGGCGGCGCGGATCAAGATGGAAATCGACTCGAAGCCGGAATCCATGGACAAACTCGACCGCCGCATCATCCAGTTGAAAATCGAGCGCGAAGCGGTCAAAAAAGAGAAGGATGAGGCTTCCCGCAAGCGCCTGGCCTTGATCGAAGAAGAAATCGAGAAACTGACCAAGGAATATTCCGACCTCGAAGAAATCTGGAAGGCGGAAAAATCCGCCGTGCTTGGTTCCGCCCAGATCAAGGAAGAAATCGACCGTCTGCGGGCCGAAATCGTCAAATTGCAGCGTGAAGGCAAGCTCGACAAAGTGGCCGAATTGCAATACGGCAAACTGCCGCAGCTCGAAGCCCAATTGAAAGCGGCGGACGCCGCAGGCAGCGAGGGCAAAGCCAAGCCGAAGCTCTTGCGCACCCAGGTCGGCGCGGAGGAAATCGCCGAAGTCGTCAGCCGCGCCACCGGCATCCCGGTCAGCAAAATGATGCAGGGCGAGCGCGACAAGCTCCTGCATATGGAAGACAAGCTGCACCAGCGCGTCGTCGGCCAGGATGAGGCGGTGCGTCTGGTGGCCGACGCCATCCGCCGCTCACGCGCGGGACTCGCCGATCCCAACCGGCCTTACGGCTCCTTCCTTTTTCTTGGCCCGACCGGTGTCGGCAAAACCGAACTGTGCAAGGCGCTGGCCGAATTCATGTTCGATTCGGAAGAACACCTGATTCGCATCGACATGAGCGAATTTATGGAAAAACACTCGGTCGCCCGCCTCATCGGCGCGCCGCCCGGCGATGTCGGCTATGAGGAAGGCGGCTACCTGACCGAAGCCGTGCGCCGCAAACCTTACAGCGTGATTTTGCTTGATGAGGTGGAAAAGGCGCACCCGGATGTCTTCAACGTGCTGCTCCAGGTTTTGGATGATGGCCGCATGACCGACGGCCAGGGCCGCACGGTCGATTTCAAGAATACCGTGATCGTGATGACATCCAACCTCGGTTCGCAAATGATTCAGCAAATGGCGGGCGACGATTACGGTCTCATCAAGGTGGCGGTGATGGCCGAGGTGAAAACCTATTTCCGCCCGGAATTTGTCAATCGCATCGACGAAGTGGTGGTTTTTCATGCTCTCGATGAAAAGCACATCGCTGGCATCGCCAAAATCCAGCTTGGCTACCTCGAAAAACGGCTGGCCCAGTTGGAGATGGGCATCGTTTTCGACGACAGCGCCTTGTCCGAACTGGCGCAAGCCGGTTTCGACCCGATCTTCGGCGCCCGGCCCCTGAAGCGGGCGATTCAGCAGCAAATCGAAAACCCGCTCGCCAAAGCCATCCTCGAAGGGCGTTTCGCCGCCAAGGATACGGTTCGGGTGAGTTGCGAGAATGGAGTGATGCGCTTGAATCGCGCCTGATCCCAATTACATTTCAATAGATCGGTTTTTACCGGGCAGATCCATTCTCCCCTCTCCCCTCGCGGGAGAGGGGCCAGGGGAGAGGGGGCGGCGATTTATCCGCTTTCATGCGCTTCGCGCCAAGTTTGGCGCACCCTCTCCCCGGCCATCTCCCATCAAGGGAGAGGGAGAAAACCGCACGCATTTCTGAACGCATTGAATTGGAAATGGAATGAAGTGGGAGGCGGAGCGGGCAAAGCGCGGCGGACAAAAAAAGGGCGGCGCTTTTGCCGCCGCCCTTTTCCGCCAGGCGAAAAACGATCAGCAATTACCTTTCTTGGCCTGTCCCGGCGGGCAGTGGCGCTTGTCCTTGTCGCCGCGGCGGTCGTCGTCGCGGCGGTTGTCACGGCGATCATCGCGGCGGTCGTCACGACGATCATCGCGGTAGTTAGCGCGGTGGTCATCCCGGCGGTCGGCGCGGCGGTCATCGCGATGGTCATCACGGTGCTGCACACCTTTAGGTCGGCCAGTGTAATACCTCTCGCCGCGCGGGCCGCTGTGGCGCTTCCAGTATGTCTCATCGCGCCAGTCGCCGCCGTCCCAGTAATAGCCACGGTTGTCGCGGCTGCCGAAGATGACGGTGGCGGCAGGGGTCTGAACGCGGGTGTCGCCAAGATTGATATTGATGTCGCCAGCCTGCGCCAACAACGGCGTGGCGACAATCAGGGCGGTCAGGATAAGTTTTTTCATGGATGGGTCCTTGGTGGTAAAAAAGGGTTTTGTGAGCTTGCCCGACACTAACGGCTTGTTTGCGCAAAAGATGACATTGGAAAGGTTTTTTTTATGGATTTTGCATCGTGGCGAGCCGCCCGTCTTGAAGAATTGCAGGGGCCGGATAGCTGGCTTGGTCTGCTTGGCCTCTACTGGCTGCAACCCGGCCTCAACCGGGTCGGCGGCGATCAGGCCAACGCTGTTTTGCTACCGGGCGCGCCGCCGGATCTGGGCGCAATCGACTGGCAGGATCGGGCGCTGTGGTGGCGGCCTCGCGCTGGCGAGGCGCTGCCGCTGCGGACTGACCGCGAGGGAAGGCCAACGGTTGTCGATTGGGGCGATCTGTCATTTTTTGTCGTCGACCGCAACGGCAAACTGGCCGCCAGGGTGCGCGACCGGGCTTGGAGGCGCGGCCAGCCGCCGGTCGCGCTCGACTATTTTCCGTTTGATCCGGCCTGGGTCATCGAGGCCCAATGGCAGCCGCTCAATCCGCCAGTGACGATGGCTGTACCGGACGCCGCTGGCGAACTCAAAACGGTGGCCGTGGCTTTCAAGGCCGTCTTTACGGCTGATGGGGAAAAGGTTGAACTGTTGCCGATGGCCGTTGGCGACGACGAGATCTTTTTCGTTTTCCGTGATCGCACGAGCGGCAAGGAAACTTACGGCGCGGGCCGCTTCCTGAAGGCCAACCCGGCGGCGGGCGGCT
>JAITWU010000243.1 GCA_031285115.1 Azonexus sp.
GTTGGCTTGAGGCCGAGTTTGGTCAGTGCCCGGGCGCCGCCGACGCCGAGCAGGATTTCCTGCTCGATGCGCGTGATCTCGTCGCCGCCGTACAGACGGTGGGTGATCTCGCGGTCGAAGGTGGCATTTTCCGGAAGCCAGGTGTCGAGCAGGATCAGTCGGACATGGCCGACGCGGACTTCCCAGACCTTGGCTTGTACCATCCGCCCCGGCAGTTCGACGTCGATGCGCAATTCGTTGCCATTGGCGTCGAGTACCGGCGACACTGGCAAGTCGTCGAAGTCGGAATCGGCATAGGTCGCCTGCTGCTGGCCGTCGGCGTCCAGCGTCTGGGAAAAATAACCCTGGCGGTAGAGAAGGCCAACGCCGATGAAGGGCAGACCCATGTCGCTGGCCGCCTTGCAATGGTCACCGGCGAGGATGCCGAGGCCGCCGGAATAGATCGGCAGGCTCTCGTGAAAACCGAACTCGGCGCAGAAATAGGCGATCAGGTCGTCGGCGCGGAAGGGCTGGCCATGCACATGAGCTAGGCCGGGCATTTCGTGGTAGCTGTCGTAGGCCGCCAGAGCGCGGTTGAGGGCGCCAAGAAAAACCGGGTTGTAGGCTGTCGCCTCCAACCGCTTTTGATCGGCGCGCTTCAAAAACGCCTTGGGATTATGACCAACGGCCCGCCACAAGCGCGGCGAAAGGCTGGCGAACAGCCCCTGGGTTGGCCGATCCCAGCTATACCACAGGTTATTGGCGAGTTCTTCGAGACGTTCGAGGCGCTCGGGGAGTTGGGGATTGACTTCGATCTGGTAAACGGTGCCGGTCATGATGTGTGGGGATATTTAATTGAATTGTTAATTGGAAATGTTGAGTTGCAGGCGAACGGCGCAGGCGTCGTCGGGGATTTCCCAACTGACCTGAATTTCTGCCGACTGCATGATTTTCTCAAAGCCCGCCTCGGATTGTGAAACCGTTTTGTGCGGGCGGCATTCGAGACGGGCGGCGGGCGTCAGCGAGAGGGTGACGCGGCCGCCGAGGACGCCGTCTTCGAGCGTCAGCGAGCCGGTTTCGGCGACTTGCAGCGACTGGCCGAAACCCCCGGCAATGCTGCCGTCAGCCAGCACATAACGACCGAGAAAGCCATCGCAACTGGGCATTGCCAGATTGAGCACGGTCCAGAAGCGGCGACCGGCAAGGCCGGTGAATTGCCAGTCGATGGTCAATGTCTGGCCGTCGAGCGCATAACTTTTGCTGACGCCGGGGCGGGTAAAGGCGGCGCTGTCGGCTGCCGCCCGCTGGTAGTCGGTGAGCGGTTCCGTGTCGAGGCGGTCGAGGCAGAGGACGCGCGGCAGGGTGTCGGGGATGATGTCGGCGGCGCTGATCGGCTCCTTGCAGCGAACGATGTCGTGGGCCGAGGCAATGCCGTCGCCGTGATGTTCGCTGGGCGTTTGATGGATGCGATCGTGATAAAGCTCGTGGTAACGGCAGAGGCTGTCGGCGAAATTGTGTTTGAGGCGGTAGCTCGCCAGTTCGCAGGCGGCGGCGAGGCCATCGTCGCGGAGCACGACTTGCAGTTCGGGGCCATGCAGGAAAATTTCGTCGTGACCATCGAGATCGAGGTCGCGGACGGCAATGGCCGGGCGCGGCTGCAAGGCGTCCAGCCCGGCTTCGAGTTCGACCAGATTGGCCCACACGGCGCGGCGCAGGTGGGGCAGGTAGAGGCCGCCAAAGAGGCCGTGCCAGTAGGCGTCGTTGGCCTGGGCGCGGTACAGCTCGGCGGTCAGGGGCGGCGGCGGCGCGGGGAGCGCAGCCAACCGCGCCGAAAGGCCGAGCATCCGCTTGTGCAGCCAGTTGGCTTCCGGGTAGCGGGAGAGAAAGTTGCGCCAGATGCCGCCGCGCACAAAGGGCCGGTAACGTTCGCCGTGACCGCTCGCCTGTCCCTTGGCGAGCAATTCGGCATAGACGCCGGCGGCGGGCATCGGCAGCGTCCATTGGTTCATTTCGCTGTAGGAGGTGGTCGGCAGGTAGACGATGCCGCGCGTGGCGTGGCTGGCGTGAAAATCGCCATAGGTGGCGGTGACGATCCGCGGGCTGGCGAGCACGCCTTCGATCATCGCCCGCAGCCAGCCGCGCTGGTAGACCCAATCGTAGGTTTCCGGCCAGATGCCGAATTTTTCGATGTCGTCAAAGTAAATGGCGGCGCTGCGCCCGGCGTCGGCAAGGCTTTCGAGATAGGCGACGACATCGGCGGCGGGGGCAAAAGGCAGGCGGTAGCGCAAGGCTTCCGAAATGGGAAAGAGATCGACCCGGACGCCGCTGTCCTCGGTGCTGAAATAGCTGTCGAGTTCGGCGAGCGGTTTGCCGGTGCAGAGGAAGTGGTAATCGTCGACCGTTACGTAGTCGATGCCGCTCTCGGCCAAGGCCGAGACCACCGACGGTTCCCAGACGCGCTCGGTGAGCCAGGCGCCGCGCGGCTGTTTACCCGTCCACGCCGCCAGTTTGTCGTTGAGCGCCCTGATCTGCCCGACCCGGTCGCGGTGCGGAATGGCCGCCAGCACCGGCTCGGTGTCGCCGGAACTGAACAGTTCGACCTGACCGCGCCGCACCATCGCCGCCAGCATGTCCATGTCCGCCGGGTGGCGCTCGCGCAGCCAGTCGAGCAGCCAGCCGGAAAAATGCGCGGCAAAGCGGAAATCGGGATAGTCGTTGAGCGTCTGGAGAAAAGGCTTGTAGCAACGCTGGTGGGCATCCTCGATGACTTCCGGGAAATTGCCGACCGGCTGGTGGGCGTGAACGCCAAGGAGCAGGGTAAGTGGTGGATTCATCATCAGTTTTCGGTGGCGCGGCGCATCGTGCCGCCGCTCTCGGTAGCGCTGCTGCCGCCGCTGCTCAGGGGATGGTCAAGGGCGGCGGGCGGCGGCAGTTCGAGCAGGAGGTAGAGGGCGCGCAGGTTGTGGCGGAACAACTGGTCGAAGGCGGCGACCGATTGCGGCGGATTGTCGTCGCCGAGCCACCAGAACCAGTCGGAACTTTCGCAAATCGCCAGACGGCGGCGCACTTCGGCCTCGGTGGCGGCGGCAAGACGCTCGCTGACGAGCGCCCGGTCGGCGCACAGCTTGAGTTCGCACAACAGTTCCCAGGCGCGGTTTTTGGCCGGGTGGCCGATCCAGGTCGACAAGGTGCCATACACCCAACTGCCCGCGACCAGACGCGGCAGGCGCGGGGCGCTTTGGCGGCGGGCGGCGGCGGCCTGCGACAGGGTGACGGTGCGGATTTCCGGCATTTCTTCCAGCTCGCCGTAAAGGTCGGCGAAGAAATACCAGGCGTTGTAGGGGTAATACTCCCAGGCGTTTTCGCCATCGAGAAAGACCGGAATCAGGCTGTCCCGGTCTTTCTGGTTGATCGCCTTGAGTTCGCCGATGAAATGCCGGGCGGCGTCGCGGCCATGCCATTTGGCGTATTCAAAGCCGATCAGGTCGGAGAGCCGCTCGTCGCGGAAAAAAAGCAGGATGTCATCCGCCGTGCCTTGCGCCGTGCCTTCCGGCGGCAGCCACGGCGTCGCCGTTTTGGCCGCGTCGCCCGCCGAGTTGCGCAAGACGCCGCGGCTGCTCGCCGTCCACTGAAAACCGGCGGCGGCGACCTGCTTCAAAAATTCACCGGACAACGCCCCTTCGGCTGGCCACAGGCCGACGGCGGGCTGGCCGAAGCGGCGCTCGTGGCTGCTCCGGGCATCGGCCAGATGGGCGGCGACGCGCGTGCGACCGCCGGGGTAGCCGGGCGCGGCGGGCAGCGGACAATCAGGCAGCGCCTCGCGGGCGCAGGCAAAGTCGAGCAGCAGCGGGGCCAGCGGATGGTTGGCCGGGGTGCAGCTCAATTCGATCTGCCCGCGCTCGGCGAGCGCCCGGTAGCGCCCGATGACGCCGCCGACGACTTCGCCCAGTTCAGCGAGCAGCGCGCGCCGCTCGGCGGCGGTGAAATTGCCGCCCTTGGCCATCAGTTGTGGAATCATCCGACCGCTGCGGCGCAAGCTCTCGCCCGTCCACGCCAGGAGATACCAGATGGCGAGGTCGGTGTAATAGGTGGCGGCGAGGTAGTTGATGCTGTGACCATCCTGGGCGCGGACGAAACTCAGGTGGTCGCGCAGGTTGCGGTAACCGGCGAAGGGTTCGAGCATGGTCGGCGCGTGGCAGCGAAAAGCCATGTCGAGCAGCCATTCGCTTTGATTGAGCGGCAAAAGGCAATGATCGGGCGAAAAATCGGGGGCGGCGGCGATGGTCAACAGCGGGTCGCGCCACTGGCCGGTCTTGAACTGCTCGGCGTAATCTTCGATCTGGTCGAGCAGCACGGGGACGAAATTGACCGTGCAGCGGATGCTCGGATGCAGCTCCAGATGCGCCGCCATGTCGGTGTAATCCTTGATCGTATGCAGCAGCACCCAGGGCAGCCGGAATTCGCCGCTGTCCGGATGGCGGTAATCCGGCTGGTGCATGTGCCACAGGAAGGCGAGATCAGCCATCAGCGTTCCGTCGCCCGCTGGCCGAGCATTTCCGGCGTGACCAGAACGACGCCGCCGGAACTGACATGAAAGCGCCGCCGGTCTTCTGCGGCATCGACGCCGATCTGCATCCCTTCGGGAATCCGGGTGTTTTTGTCGATGACGCAGCGGCGCAGCACGGCATGACGCCCGACATCGACGCCCGGCAACAGCACCGAATCGGTGACGCTGGCCCAACTGTGGATATGGACGCTGGAAAAGAGCAGCGAGCGTTTGAGTTCAGCGCCGGAGATGATGCAGCCGCCGGAAACCATCGAGTCAATGGCCTGGCCGCGCCTGCCATCGTCGTCAAAAACGAACTTGGCGGGCGGCAATTGTTCCTGATAGGTCCAGATCGGCCAGTCGCGGTCGTAGAGATTCAATTCCGGCGTCACCTTGGTCATTTCCATATTCGCTTCCCAATAGGCGTCGATGGTGCCGACATCGCGCCAGTAGGGCTGCTGGTCGCTGCTGCCGACACAGGAATCGGCAAAGCGGTGGGCAAACACCCGGTGGCGGGGAACGATCCAGGGAATGATGTCCTTGCCGAAATCGCGGCTCGAACCGGACGCTGCCGCATCGCGCTGCAACTGTTCGACGAGAAAGCTGGTGTTGAAAATATAAACGCCCATCGAAGCCAGCGCGCGGTCCGGCTGGCCGGGAATCGGCGGCGGATCGGCTGGCTTTTCGACAAAGGTGACGATGCGATCGTCCTCATCGACGCCCATGACGCCAAATTCGCGCGCTTCGGCAAGCGGCACGTCGATACAGGCGACGGTCATGTCAGCGCCTTTTTCGACATGGCTCGCCAGCATCAGGCCGTAGTCCATTTTGTAGATGTGGTCGCCAGCGACGATCAGCACATGCTCGGGGCGATAGTGGCGGATGAAATCGAGATTCTGGTACACCGCGTCAGCCGTGCCCTGATACCACTGCTCGTCGAGTTGTTGCTGCGCGGGCAGCAACTGGATGAACTCGCCGAAGCGGCCATCGAGAAAACTCCAGCCGCGCTGGATGTGGCGAATCAGGCCATGCGCCTTGTACTGCGTGGCGACGCCGATTTTGCGAATGCCGGAATTGACGCAGTTGGAAAGCGTGAAATCAACGATGCGGAACTTGCCGGCAAAAGGCACCGCCGGTTTGGCGCGAAAATCGGTCAATTGCCTTAAACGGGTGCCGCGACCGCCAGCCAGAATCATGGCGAAGGCATTGCGCGTCAGCTGGCTGATGAAACGCATATCATGATGCTCCTGCAGGGCCTGGCCTTGCAGATTGGAGCGACGGGTGTTGCTGGACATGATGAACCTCCCCGGCCAGTGGTTTAGTCTTATGATACTGCGTTAGGGAGGTCCTATGCCGTATTCCAAAGCAATTTACCTGTTCAACGAGGGGCGCAATTTTCAGGCGTATCGTCTGCTCGGCGCGCATCTTGCGCCACAGGGCGTGATTTTCCGCGTCTGGGCGCCGAACGCTTCGGCAGTCAGCGTCATCGGCGAATTCAACGACTGGCGGCCAGGCATTGACGCCATGCAGCCACTCGGCAATTCCGGCGTCTGGGAAGTCGAGGTGGCCGAGGCCAGGCCGCATCAACTCTACCGTTTCGCCATCACCCACGACGCCAGCGGCGCGACGCTCATCAAATGCGACCCCTACGCCCGCGCCTTTGAACTGCGCCCCGGCTCCGCCGCCTGGATCACGCCGCCCTCGACCCACGTCTGGGGCGATGACGAGTGGCTCGCCCGCCGCGCCCACTGGGACTGGCAACACGCGCCGGTCAATATCTACGAAGTCCACCCCGGCTCCTGGCGGCGGCATCCCGATGGCCGCCCCTGGCTGTGGCGCGAACTGGCCGAACACCTCATCCCCTACGCCGTCGACATGGGCTACACCCACCTCGAACTGCTGCCCGTCACCGAACATCCGCTCGACGAATCCTGGGGCTACCAGACCACCGGCTACTTCGCGCCGAGCGCCCGCTACGGCTCGCCGGACGATCTGCGCTATTTCATCGACGCCTGTCATCAGGCCGGGCTGGGCGTCCTCCTCGACTGGGTGCCGGGGCATTTCCCGCAGGATGACTGGGCGCTCGCCCGCTACGACGGCACCGCCCTTTACGAACACGACGACCCGCGCTTGGGTCTACACGCCGATTGGGGCACGCACATCTTCAACTACGGGCGGCACGAAGTAAGGAGCTTCCTCCTCTCCTCGGCCCACTGGTGGCTCGCTGAATTTCACTTCGACGGCCTGCGCGTCGACGCCGTCGCCTCGATGCTCTACCTCGACTACTCGCGGCGGGCGGGCGAATGGCTGCCCAACGCCTACGGCGGGCGGGAAAATCTGGAGGCCATCTCTTTCCTGCAATCGCTCAATGCGATGGTCCACGGCGAATTTCCCGGCGCTTTGACCATTGCCGAAGAATCCACCGCCTGGCCGCAAGTCTCGCGCCCGACCTGGGTCGGTGGCTTGGGTTTTTCGATGAAATGGAACATGGGCTGGATGAACGACAGCCTCGCCTATTTCCAGCGCGACCCGATCCACCGCTGCTGGCATCACGACGAACTGACCTTCGGCCAGATGTACGCCTACAGCGAAAACTTCCTCCTGCCGCTGTCGCACGACGAAGTGGTGCACGGCAAGCGCGCCCTCATCGCCAAAATGCCCGGCGACGACTGGCAACGCCGGGCCAATCTGCGCCTCCTCCTGGCCTGGCAAATCCTCATGCCGGGCAAAAAACTGATGTTCATGGGCGGCGAATTCGGCCAGTCGCGCGAATGGTCAGAAGCCGTCGAACTTGACTGGAGCCTGCTCGCCGACCCGGCGCATCAGGGCCTGCAACGCGCCGCCGCCGACCTCAACCGCCTCTACCGCGACCTCCCTGCCCTCTACGAACAGGATTTCAGCGCCGACGGCTTTCGCTGGGTCGACTGCCACGACACCACCCAATCGGTGCTGTGCTGGCTGCGCCGGGCACGGGATGGCCGCTATGTCGTCATCGTCCTCAACTTCACGCCACAGCCGCGTTACGGCTACCGCATCGGCGTACCGCAAGCAGGCCGCTACCGCGAACGCCTCAACAGCGACTCCGCCTGGTACGGCGGCAGCAACCTCGGCAATAGCGGCGCGCTCGAAGCCACGAGCGACCCCTGGCGCGAATGGCCCGCCAGCCTGACATTAACCCTGCCACCACTGGCGGCGCTGGTGTTGGAGATTGATTGAATTTTGTTTTGTAGGATGGGTAGAGCGCAGTGTTCTGCCGGGACACATAGGTAACACAATGTCGGGAGACATAGGTAACGCTTTTAAGATACGGACGTGCATGTTTATGGAGGATGCGCGATGCCGTGGAAGGAG
>JAITWU010000270.1 GCA_031285115.1 Azonexus sp.
GCGACCTCTCCCACGCCTCCGCCATTTACAGTCGGGATGCCCGCTACGCCTACATCTTTGGCCGCGACGGCGGGCTGACCAAGGTCGATCTTTTGACCGCCCGCATCGTCAAGCGCGTCATCCAGGCAGGCAATTCCATCGGCGGCGCCATTTCGCAGGATGGCCGCATCGTCGTCGCGCAAAACTACTCACCCGGCGGCATCAAGGTGTTCGATGCCGAAACGCTCGAACTGCTCGCCGAAGTCCCGGCGGAATACGCCCCCGGCCAGTTTTCCAAAGTCGTCGGCTTGGCCGACACGGCGGGCAACAAATTCGCCTATGCGCTGTTCGAGGCGGGCGAAATCTGGGTCACTGATTTCGCCAACCCGCGCCACCCCGTGACCCGACGCTATCCGGCAGGCAAACAACCTTACGACGGCCTGGTCACGCCCGATGGCCGTTACTTCATGGCCGGACTGTTCGGCGAAGACGGCATTGCGCTGCTCGACCTCTGGCAGCCGGAAAAAGGCGCACGCAAAATTCTCGAAAACTACGGACGCGGCGAAGAAAAACTGCCCGTCTTCAAAATGCCCCACCTGCGCGGCTGGACAGTCGCCCAGGGCCGCGCCTACCTGCCCGCCATTGGCCGCCACGAAGTGCTGGTCGTCGACGTCGGTACATGGAAAGAAGTGGGCCGCATCCCCGTGCGCGGCCAGCCGGTTTTCGTCATGGCGCGACCCGATGGCCGCCAGATCTGGGTCAATTTCGCCTTCCCCGACAACGGTAAAATGGATGTCATCGACACATTGGCCGGAAAAGTCGTTCATGCTTTTGAACCGGGTAAAGGCATCCTGCACATGGAATTCACGCCGCGCGGCGAAAATATCTGGCTTTCGGCGCGCGACGACCATAAAGTCCTGATCTACGACACTGCGAGCTTCGCCCAAATCGGCGAACTGGCCGTCGATACCCCCTCCGGCATCTTCTTCACCCCCCGCGCCGCACGCATCGGTTTTTGATGAACAACACCTTCGAGTTCCGCCTCCTCAACGAATTTCAGCGCGATTTCCCGCTCTGCCCCGCGCCCTTCGCCGAACTCGCGGCGCGTTTGGGCGTGGCCGAAAAAGCCGTGCTCGGGGCGCTCGACAAACTGCGCCGCGAAGGCAAAATTTCCCGCGTTGGCGCGGTTTTCGCCCCCAAACGCATCGGCGCTTCCACCCTGGCCGCCATCGCCGCGCCGCCGGAACGGCTCGACGCCGTGGCCCGGGCCATCAACCGCTTCCCCGAAGTCAATCACAACTACGAGCGCGAACACCGCTACAACCTGTGGTTCGTCGTCACGGCGGGCAGCGAGAGCCGCCTGCAAGCCTCGCTGGCAGCCATCGAAAAAGCCGCTGGCTACCCGCTCCTGGTGTTGCCCTTGCTGGAGGAATACCACATCGACCTGGGCTTTCCGCTCGACGGCCAGACCAGCAAACCAACCGCCGCCGCCCACCGGATCACGCCCGCCGCGCCGGTCGACGAAGCCGGACGGCGGCTCGTTTCCGTCCTGCAAGAGGGTTTGCCGCTCTTCATCCGGCCTTTCGCGCTCATCGCCGAGCGCATCGGCGCTTCCGAATCTGACGTGTTGAGCCGCATTGGCCGCTGGCTCGAAGACGGCGCCATCAAACGCTTCGGCGTCGTCGTCCGCCACCACGAACTCGGCTACCGCGCCAACGCCATGCTGGTGCACGACATCGCCGACGACCGAATCGCCGAAATCGGCCAGACGCTCGCCGCCGAGCCAGCCGTCACTCTCTGCTACCGCCGCCCGCGCATCCTGCCGCACTGGCCGTACAACCTCTTTTGCATGATTCATGGCCGCGAGCGCGGCGAGGTGGAGGCCGCCATCGCCGACCTGCGCCGCCGCCACGGCCTCGAAAACGCCCCGCACGAAGTGCTTTTCTCGCTCACCCGCTACAAGCAGCAGGGTGCGCGTTATGCCTGAACACAGACCTGAACTCGACCCCACCGACCGGCGCGTAATCGACGAACTGCAAGGCGGCTTTCCGCTCTCGCCCGAACCCTACGCCGCCGTCGCCGACAAGCTCGGCATCAGCGAACAAGACCTGTTGCAGCGTCTCGAACGCCTCTTGAGCGAGCGCACACTTACCCGTTTCGGCCCGATGTATCAGATTGAACGCATCGGCGGCGCTTTTACGCTGGCGGCGCTGGCGGTGCCGGAAGAACGCTTTGAGGAAGTCACCGCCGCCGTCAATGCGCTACCGCAAGTCGCCCACAACTACCGCCGCGAACACGCGCTCAACATGTGGTTCGTGCTCGCCACCGAAACCCCGGCGGGCATCATCGAGGCCATCGCCCGCATCGAACAGGCAACCGGCCTCAAAGTCCGCAACTTCCCCAAAGAACGCGAATATTTCGTCGAAATGAAGCTGCCGGTGCGCGCATGAGCGACGGGAAAATCATCGACCTCATCGACCGCGCCCTCATCATCGCCACCCAGGATGGGCTGCCGCTGGTTCCCCGCCCCTGGCACGCTATTGCCGAGCGCCTCGACATCACGCCCGCCGAAGTCACGCAGCGCCTCGCCGCCATGCTGGAGGGCGGCATCATCCGCCGCATCGGCGCCGTCCCCAACCACTACGCCATCGGCTGGACGGCCAACGGCATGACCGTCTGGGATGTTCCCGATGAAGCCATCGACCGCCTCGGCCCCGTCATCGGCGCGCTCGATTTCGTCACCCACTGCTACCGCCGCCCCCGCGCCCTGCCGGAATGGCCCTACAACCTGTTCGCCATGGCGCACGGCGGCAGCCGCGACGAAGTCCGCGCCAAGGCCGAGATCATCGCCGATTTACTCGGCGCAAACTGCCGCGCCCGCGACATTCTGTTTTCGACGCGCATTTTGAAAAAAAGCGGGCTGCGCATTTGAGCGCTGGCGCTGACCGCAATGGGCGCGCGGTAAGCGGGCGTCCGCCTGTGGTTTAACCACACTCCAGCCGCACTGTCAGCCAGCCGCGCAGGCTGTTGATGAAGGCGATGCCTTCGTTGTGTCGCAGGTCTTCGACGCGAATGACGCCCTCGCTGATCCGGCCAGCGGCCAGCGCCTGGGCGCGGCCAATGCCGGGTAGCAAGCCGCACGACGCGGCTGGCGTCAGCCAGCGTCCGCCAAGCCGGACGGCGACATTGCCACGGGTAAATTCGGTGATTTCGCCAGCTTCATTCCAGAGCAGGGTGTCGAACAGCCCGTCTGGCGGCGCAAAGGCTTCGTAGTGGGCGCGCCGGGTGGTTTTGTGGCGGATCAATTCGCTCTGCGTCTGACGCAGCGGCGCGGACGCCAGCCGCGTCGCAACTGGTTCAGGCGCGTGGTTGATGTTGAACGCTGCGGCGTCTGTTTCGATTCGTCCGTCGGCGTGGAGCATCAGCCGCGCGCGCAGCACGGCTTGCGGGTGCGCTGCGGC
>JAITWU010000318.1 GCA_031285115.1 Azonexus sp.
CGCCGGAGCCGAGAAGGTGTTTCGGGAAACGGCCAGCGGCGCAAAGACCGATCGGCGCGAACTCGCGCGCGCAATCAAATCCCTTGGCGAAGGCGACACGCTCCTGGTGACGCGGCTCGACCGGCTGGCGCGCTCGACGCGCGACCTGTTGAACACGCTCGACGCGATCGGCAAGGCCGGGGCGCGCTTCCGATCGCTCAATGACGCCTGGGCCGACACCACGACCGCGCACGGGCGCTTGCTGCTGACCTTCCTGGGCGGCATCGCAGAATTCGAGCGCGATCTAATCCGCGCCCGCACCGGTGAAGGTCGCGAGCGCGCCAAGGCGCGCGGCGTTCATATGGGGCGGCCCCTTGCCCTCACCGCTCACCAGCGTGAAGAAGCGCGCAAGGAGCTTGCCATTGGTAAGGCGACGCAGGCTGACCTGGCGCGGCGGTTCAACGTGAGCCAGAGTACGATTTCGAGGCTGGCGTAGAGACCTTCGGATTAGACGTGTGGCACTGCTTCGGAAATCGGTTGGACAGCCAGGCGTAGGCCCATCGCGTGCAGGACAGCGTTGAGGCTGCGCAGCTCCGGATTCCCCTTCTCTGAAAGGGTGCGATAGAGCTGTGTAGGGTTCAGGTCTGCTGCCTTGGCAACAGCAGGCACCCCGCCGAACGCTTTTGCCATCTGTCGGATCGTCACCAGCAATTCACCCTGATCGCCATCTTCGAGAATGGCATCGAGTGTGGCGGCAGCCGTCGCCGGATCGTCGCGGAACAGATCGGCCATTGCGTCGTCATGACTGCGGTCTTTCATCGTCGTCACTCCTTCAAGCTCCCTGTTCGCTTCAATTGGGGCGGCTCTGCCAGTCGCGCCAATAATCGCAAGCCCGGTCAATATCGGCGTCCTGAGTTCGCTTGGTGCCACCACACAGGAGCAGCATCACGGTGTTGCCGGACCGGGCGTAGTAGACCCGATAGCCGGGGCCGATATCGATGCGTAACTCGTGAACACCCTCGCGCAGCGGTTTGAAATCCCCGAAGTTGCCTTGTTCGAGCCTGTTCAGGCGTCGGATGATTGCGGCCCTGCCCTGGATGTCGCGAAGCCGGCGCAGCCATTCGTCGATGAGGTCCTTGCCGTCGTATGTGAGATAATGGCGAACATCGAACATGGGGCATTTTCGTTTAAAAACGAATAATCTGCAAGCCCTTCTTCCTGCTGGTCGTCGTGAATTTGCAGCGCGCCGGGCGCTGGCCTGCATTTTAAAAAAGATAGCAATTTCCTAGCTGCTAGCAAGAAAGTTGCTAGCAGCTAGGAAACTACTTATTAAAAGAAAGCAGCTTACATTCAGCTATCAATGGGACCGGGGGATGGTTATGGCTGTCATATCGCTAGTTTCCAGCAAGGGCGGCGTTGGCAAAACGACCTCAGCGGTCGTGCTCGCCGGCGAGTTTGCTGCTGCTGGCCGTAAAGTCGTTGTAATTGACGCCGACCCAAATCGACCGCTTGAAGCATGGTCAGGGCTCAGACCATTGCCCGATCTGTTGCGGGTTGTGATCGACGACTCGGCCGAGACGATCATCGATACAATCGAGGATGCACGGGCTGATGCGGATTTTGTGATCGTAGATCTAGAGGGCACCGCTACCGATCGAATTGGTTTTGCCGTGGCTCGCTCTGATCTGGTCCTGATCCCATTGCAAAGTTCGGTGCTAGACGCGGCTGAGGCCGCCAAATCCGTCAAACTGGTTCGTCAGATGTGGAAGGTCGCCAACCGAGAAATCCCTTATCGCGTGTTTTTTTCACGTGTGCCCCCGGCTATTCGGGAGCGCACGGCGCGTGACATTGAACGACAATTTTCAGGTTCAGCGGTTCCAGCTCTTCCGGTCTCCCTGACTGATCGAGCCGCTTATCGCACGTTGTTTTCCTTGGGTGGTACCTTGCACAATTTGGAAAATGCGGACGTGTCTGGATTGGAGAATGCTCGGGAAAACGCCCGAGAATTTACACAAGCCGTCATCAACTCGTTGAGGGGAGAGGCGGCATGATTGGTGATGAGAAAAAGCGCGCCACGCTCGACTTTGGTGATTTGCCAACAGCACCGGCTCCACGTGTTGATACTGAGATGGTGAAGCAGGTCGCTCGTGCGGCTGGGTTTCGTGAGACTCCGAAAGCGCCGGACACCGCGCCGATTAGGTCAACGCTGCGCAGGAGGCGTAAGACAGGACGGACAGAGCAGTTTGCCACTCGACTGCGTGCGGATACGCTTGAAGCGATTCATGGCTATGCTGATCGTCACGAAGTCACGCTTGCTGAAACGATTGAGCGCGCCATGAGCGCGCTTATCCGTAACGAGACGCGTGGCTAAGCAGCTCTATTTGCCCTCCCAAGCCTTCCTAAGAGCCTCGCGAAGGTCGAGCCAATAATACTTCAGTTCGGTCATCCGAGTTTTGACCGTGGATATGAGGGGAGGCGTGCCCCAGGGAATTATGAACTCGCGCCGGCGGCTCAGTTCTTTTTCTGCGGCTAGATATTTTTCCGTGAGCCGGATGACCTTATCGCGCCCCTCCCGGATTCTCTCGATTGCACCGGCTTCTTCCAATGCCTGCAGAATTTGCGGCATCTCGCCTCGCCGGATTCGAAGATATTGGCCAATTTCTTCGGCGCTTTTTATGCAGACTCCATCGGAGGGGGATGGCTGATCTTTGCCGATCGGTGCGTTGCGGCAAATCTGGTACAGAACGGCCAATGCTAACCCCACCTGGGCCCTGGTGGCGTTTCCAGCTTGCAGCCGTTTGACTACTTCATCGTGAAAGTCGTGAGCGCGCATTGCTCCAAATCGGATTTGTCTTCCTCAGGAAGACATTCATTGATCGGTTCTCGGGAATCGTCTAGGTTTCATCCGTTTTAACGGAGATGATTCTCATCCGGAACCGCTTCTAAAACGCAAAAGGCCCGCCGGGGAAGGCGGGCCGTGCGCTCGGACCTAAATCCGAGGAAACCTATCGTGCTTGGTCGCCGATAGATTTCCTCGAATGGCTGCACGAAGTCAAGCGAAACCGATCAGTTTCGCTAACGGTTGTGCATTGTCCGAGTTCCGGCCTTCCTGACCATCCTTGCGGGCCTCCTTGAGGGGAGAGCCTATGGAACATGCTTTGTCGGTCATTGCCGGCCTGCGCTCATTCGCGCAGCTCGACGAGATGTCGCGCGCCATCAGCAAGGACTACGGCAGCGGTAAGCTGACCGATGACGATGCGGCGGCGCTTTACGGGGCCGTGGAGGCGCGCCGGCGGGAGGTGAGGGGAGTGGACCGGCTTGCCGTCCGCGCGCCGCACGTGGTCCTCCAGGCGCGCGCAGCGGGCCGCCCGAGCCACTTCCCGCCGCGGAAGCGGCAGCCGACCTCCCCCGATCGCCGGGCCTCCATGACCCGCCGCAGGACGCTGGCGGCGTCGGCGCCGATGCCGCCGGCGATGGCGGCCGGCTACACGACGGGAGAGCTCGCGACCTTGCGGATCGTGGCGGACCAGGTGCGCGACACGGGCGACTGCCGGCTGACGCTGGGCGAGATCGCGGCGCGGGCTGGTGTCGGCATCACCACAGCGCGCAATGCGATCCATGGCGCCGCGCTTGACGGGATACTGACGGTTCAGTTGCGGCGGCGGCGCTTGAGACCGAATCTGCCGAACGTGGTCCGCATCGTCTCTCAGGAGTGGCTGACCTGGATCAAACGCGGCCCGCGCCCTGTCCAGCGGGCTTCGACCTACCCAAAGGGAGGGTACAAAAATCCGGTGTCCACGGATATCCCATTTTTAAAAGATACCTTCTGCTACGCAGATCCACCTCCAAAAACTCGAAAAGCCCCTCTCTGGAGCTCATAGAAAGACAAGCGGAGCGCCCTGCGGGCGCAAGTTTTTCCTGTCCCTGTGCCAACCAGCTTAGCACCGTGCTCGCCGGGTCAACGGCGCTATGCGCCGTGCTCCGCTACGCTCCGCCCCTACGGGTGACTCCGGCTCCGCGCGGCGCTGCGCCGGTGGCGTCGGGACGGGGAACGTCGTTCCGCGCTACGCGCGGGGTTCGCCACGCCTGCGGCGCGTCGAACAGGGAACTGGGCTTTTCGAGAGATACGATTGTATATAATGCAGTTTTGCATTATATTCTTGAGCGGGAGGTTCAAGCATGACCACACTGACCGTTACCGCACGGGGCCAGGTCACATTCCGAAAGGATGTCCTGCAACATCTCGGCATCCGGCCCGGCGACAAAATCAGCCTCGACCTATTGCCCGATGGCCGGGCCGAACTCAAAGCCGCTCAGCCGTCTGGATCATGGCGGGAACTCAGCGGCCTGCTAAAGGGCAGGGGCAACGGCGCACGGTTGACCATTGATGAGCTCAATGACGCCATCGCCCAGGCCGGCGCGGCTGCCGGCCGGGGAGAACAATGAAAATCACCGCCGACACCAATGTCCTGGTCCGCCTGATCATGGCCGATGACGAGGTGCAGAACGCCGCCGCGATCGAGACCATCGAGGCGGCCAGCCTGGTCGCCATCAGCATCCATTCACTGTGCGAGCTCGCATGGGTGCTCGATCGAAGTTACGCCATCGCCCGGCCGGACATTGCCGCCGCCATCCGCCGTTTGGTCGAAGCCCGAAACGTCGCCGTCAACCGGCCGGCGGTTGAAGCCGGATTGAGCATGCTCGACGCCGGCGGCGATTTTGCCGACGGCGTGATCGCCTTCGACGGCAATTGGCTCGGTGGCGAGGTGTTCGTGTCTTTTGACAAACGCGCCGTCTCGCTCATCGCGCAACAGGGCCAGGGCGCGAAATTGCTCTGAGGAAAAATCCAGGATGACGCGGAAGCGCCGGAAAATCCGGCGGGCGATTCGTCAGAACATTATCGCACGCGACCGATCGCCGGATTTGGGCTCATCGACCAAAACTGTAATCTGGCCGATGTGGGAGCCGGTCAGGAATCGGCAAAGCAACCGAAGGCGCATCTGTCCCATGATCCGGATGAGAACCACATTTCTGCTCTTTGCCGCCGCGCTGTTGCTGGCCGGCTGCGCTGGCGCAGCCGGCGTCAGTTGCGGCGGAAGCGGCGGATCGGGACGGGCCGCCGGCGGAGCCTGCGGGACCGGCGTGCGATTTTAAACGGACCGTGCTTTTCAGTCCGCTTCCATCCAGCGGCGTGCGGCGTCAACGTGATCGTCGATCGCGACCGTGATCCGTGTCAGTTCGTCAAAGCCGATGTGGCCGGCGAGATCGGCCAGCGCGTTTTCGCGGCAGTAGGGCGAGAGACGGTTGACGATCCCGGTCAATTCGGCGGCCGGCTGGAATCCGCGCGCCAGCGCCGCAACCCACGCCCGCGACAGATCGTAATCGATGGTGGCGTTGGCGAGGTCAGATTCGTCAGCGCCGTCCTGGTGCAGAACGACGGCTTTTAGCGACAGCTCGAGCGCGATCGTCGCCGCCAGGAGCCGCGTTGTCGCCGGCTGGGTTTTGTCACGCCGCGCGCTTTGCGCCAGATCGGCGGCCCTGGCGATGAACGCCGCCGCTACGGAATCGCCTCTCACGGACCCGTCCCACAAAGCCGGTAAATGACCATCCGGCGCTTTCCCGATTTTGAACCATTCGCCATTGGCGCGCCCCTCTTCAAAAATCGATCAGAAGCCGCTTGCCGTCGTCAAGACGCGCCCGGAATTTGAGCGCTCCTGCATCCCGAAAAAACGAAGGCCGACAGGCCGAAGTTTTAAAGGGCGCAATTATACGTTTACCTTCGGTAAACGCTATGCGAAGTACGAAATGACGCCTCAGCCAGAGCGCCCACCCGCGCCGGATTTTCAGAAGGAAACGAGATGGATTTGCCGAAGCTCATGAGCCAGGCCGACATCCGCCGCCGCTGGATCTACACCCGGCAGGGCATCGTCATGCTGATCAAAAACGATCCGGAGTTTCCCGCGCCGATCGCCACCGTCAACGACGGCCGCACGCGGCTGTGGCGCGAAACCGATATCGCAGCCTACGAGCAAGGCAAGCCGTGGCTGTTCGACGAAGCGGAGAAGATCGGCCGGCAGGCGCG
>JAITWU010000129.1 GCA_031285115.1 Azonexus sp.
CCCTGGTCTTCGCGCAGCAAGCGTTGTTGCACGGCTTCGCGCTTGATCATGGCGTTGACCGAAAAATGCTTGCCGATGTCGCGCAGAAAATCGAGGCAGTTCATCGTCCCGAACCAGTCATGGTTATTGGCCATGAGCGCCGCGTTGTCGCCATCGAAGCTCAGAAAGGGCGCGACCTGGGCGCGAATGTTATCCACCCAGCCAGCAATCACTGCTGGCGTATTCAATTTGCGTTCGCTGGCCTTGAAACTGGGGTCGCCGATCATGCCGGTTGCGCCGCCGACCAGGGCGATGGGCCGGTGGCCCGCGTCCTGAAAGCGTTTGAGGATCAAAACCGGCACCAGATGGCCGAGATGCAGGCTGTCCGCAGTCGGATCGAAGCCGCAATAGAGGGTGATTTTCTCCTTCTGCAACATCTGATCGAGCGTCGGCGCGTCGGTCAATTGGGCAATCAGGCCGCGTTCATGCAAATCCTGAAGGAGCGGGGACTGATACATCGGGGCGTACTCCACAAATTCGAGGTCGCGATTTTAGCAGAGGGCGGACTGGCAAAGCCGGGGCGGCTGGCGCGCCCAGGGCTGCCGCCAAAAAACCTCGTCCCAAGGGGAGGGGAAATTGCGGCTGTCATGCAGTCGACTGCCCCGGCGGCAAAACGCTGACTGGCCGGAAAGCCGTCATCCGGCGGATAATAAAAAGCTTCATTCGCGGAGAAATACATGGCAGTCGAACTGTTCAATAATGGGACGCACATCGTCCACGCCTTTTACGATCTGGTCGATGATTCGGCTGCCGGAGCGGTGCAGAGCAACCAGTTTCTCGTTGTCGATAACGGCCACGGCGCGTTGATTGACCCCGGCGGCAATATGACCTACAGCGGTCTTCTGATGGACATGCACCAGCATTTTTCGTCCAAGGATCTTGACTACATCCTCGCTTCGCACGTCGATCCGGACATCATCGCTTCGGTCAACAAGTGGTTTGTCGCTTCACACTGCAAGGTCATGATTTCCGCCTTGTGGACCCGTTTCGTGCCGCATTTCACGGCTGGGCGCAGTGTCGAGGATCGCATCGTCGGCATTCCCGATCAGGGTGCGGTGATTCGCCTTGGTCAAAGCAAATTGCTGGCGCTGCCCGCGCATTTCATGCACGCCGAAGGCAATTTCCAGTTTTACGATCCGATTGCCAAAATTCTTTTTTCCGGCGACCTTGGCGCTTCTATTCTGCCCCATGCCGAGGCAGCCGAGCCGGTCACCGATTTCGCCAGCCATATTCCCAAGATGGCCGGGTTTCACCGGCGTTACATCGTCTCGCGCAAAGTGTGCGCTTTCTGGGCCAACATGGTGCGCGGTCTTGAGATCGAGCAGATCGTGCCGCAGCATGGCGCCCGTTTCGTCGGCGGCAGGGCGGTCAAGGATTTCATCGACTGGGTCGAGAGCATGGATTGCGGTGTCGACCTGATGACCCAGGCCAATTATCAGCTCCCAGCCTGACGGCGCACGGCTTCGACATAGGCGGCGGCATCGAGCGGGCCGCCGTTCCTTTGCGCCTGCCAGATCGTTTCGGCCAGGGCTTCGAGCAGAATGTGCTCGGCGGCGTGGCGTTCCATCCGCTGGCTGAGTCGTTCGCTGGCGGCGCGGATGCCGGGCGGCTGGTCGATGCTCAATTGCTCATGAATGGCGAGATGCAGCGAAAGATGCAAAAAAGGATTCATCTGCCCGCCTTCCGGCGTCCATTCCTGGTTCAACGCGCTGGCCTCGTCGGCGAGCAGGGCGTGGTATTCGGGATGGCGGGCGATCAGGTCGGCGGCGGCGATTTCGGCCCCGGCAAGCGGCAGGCGCTGGCCGTGTTTGCGCCAGACATCGCAGAAAAAACGGCGGACTTCCTCGCGCGAAGGATTAAACATGGCGGCTCCGGTAGAGGAGGGTCAGATTGGCGTTCTGGAACAAGCGGTTGCCGTTTGCCGCCGGGGCGATCTGGCCGCTGCCGTAAGCGCCGAGGAGCGGCACGCCGGGAAACCGCTGGGCAAAGGCGCTGAGGTCGCAATCGTCGCCGCCATAAAACAGGGGGCCGCGGCCAATGCAGGAAAACATCAGGGCGAAGGCCGGTGTCGCGGCGTCGGCCAGCAGTTGCCGCATTTCCTGCTCGGCGGCGAGCGGCTGGCGCAGCGCCCAGGCGATCGTTTGACCGGCGGCGAGTGGCGCGGCCAGGGTCAGCGAACCGTCGCTGTTGGCGGCGAGAATGCCGCTGGCCGGTTGATCGGCGGCGGTGATGACGGCAATCCGGTGCAGCGGCGGCGCAGCGCGCAGCTCGGCGGGCAGGGCGCGGCAGAGGCTGTCGACCGCCGGGCAACCGGCGACGCGGCGCAATTCGTAACCGGCGCAGTCATCGACGGTCAGCAGCGTCGCCAGCGGGCGCAGGCCGTCGGCCCGCAGCGTCTCGCAGAGGAGACCCGGCAGCGCGATGCCGACGCCATCGTGGCCGCCGGGGCGGGCTTGCGCCCAGACGGCGGCCCCGGTTTCGAGCAAACCGGCGCGTGGCGGCTGATCCTGCCAGCCGTAGGGCAGGGTCGCCTGACCGCTCAATGACAACAGCGGCGTCGCCGCCGTCGTTGCCGCAGCGCCGGGGAGTTCGCCGAGAACCAGGGCGGCGGCGGCGGGCTGGTCGATCAGCCAGCCCGCTTCGGTCAACAGGCCGCTGGCGGTGCAGCCGCCGACCTGCAAACAACCGGCGGCGCCGGCGGCGGCGAGAACAGCGGGCGTCGCCCGCCGGTTGAAGGCGCGGCTGAGGAAGAGCAAGACCTGCTCGGCCTGCTTCAGCCCGGCGGCATCGAGCGCCATGCGCACTGCGGCGGCGGCCAGTTCTTTTTCCGGGCGCGGGCCGTAGGCGAAGCCGCTGGCGGCTTTCATGCCGTTTTGTCGCGCCAGGCGCAAAGATCGGCGACGAGGCAACGCCGACATTCCGGCTGACGCGCCTTGCAGATGTAGCGGCCATGCAGAATCAGCCAGTGGTGGGCATTCTGGCGGAATTCGCGGGGAGTGGCGCGCAGCAGTCTGGCTTCGACTTCTTCGACCGTTTTGCCGGGGGCGAGGCCGGTGCGGTTGCTGACGCGGAAAATGTGCGTATCGACGGCGATGGTCGGCTGGCCGAAAGCGGTGTTGAGCACGACATTGGCCGTTTTGCGGCCAACGCCGGGCAGGGCTTCGAGAGCGGCGCGCTCCGCCGGGACTTCGCCGCCGTGGCGCTCAAGGAGCAACTGGCAGGTGGCGATGACGTTCTTCGCCTTGGTGCGGTAAAGGCCAATGGTGCGGATGTGTTCGATCAAGCCGTCGATCCCCAGCGCCAGCATGGTTTGCGGCGTTGGCGCGACGGCGAAAAGGCGGCTCGTCGCCTTGTTGACGCTGACATCGGTGGCTTGCGCCGAGAGAATGACGGCGATCAGCAACTGAAACGGCGTGGCGTAGGCGAGTTCGGTGGTCGGGGCTGGATTGGCCGCCCGCAGACGGCTGTAAAATTGCGCAATATCGGCTTTTTTCACGGCGGCACAGTGGGCAGGGGTCTAAAAAACGATGCAGGATACGTGATTCTGCGCGAAACAAGAAGGCGGGCAGGGCAATCGCATGAATGACGCAGGGGCGGCATTCTGCCGCCAGCGGGCGACTAAAAGTCGCCCCTACAACACCCTTTTTCTCCCTCATGGGCTTTTTGCAGCGGATGTTTTGTTGTCCAAAAGCATTCATGCGATTGCCCTGAGAAGGCGGGCTACCGTATGCACACATCTGTAGAAGCCCTGAAATCGCGC
>JAITWU010000192.1 GCA_031285115.1 Azonexus sp.
TTGCCTTTGATGTGTTGCTCGAAACCGGCATTCTCATCTCACCGTTGCCGGTCTGGATCGAGGAATGGGAGCACCCGGAGAACTACTCGAATCCCGCCTTGCTGCGCAACATTGACAGGGAAGGGGTTCGACTGTGACCGATCAACGATTGAGACCAGAAACATTGATGGCGAAGGCTGACACGGCGTGTTCATCAGCCCGCACCCTGCTCAACCTTGGTGACGTAGATGGTGCTTCCAACCGGGCTTACTACGCCATGTTTGATGCCGCCCGTGCCGCCCTGCTCGCATCGGGCGCTCCGGTCGAGCCTGATATTGGCCGCACACATAGCGGCTTGATCGGCGCCTTCGGCAATTTTATGGTCAAGAACGGTCTGGTAACGAAAGACATGGGGCGTCTTCTGAACCGGGCGCATGAGATTCGACAGATTGCCGACTACAAGGGTGATTCCGTTGAGCTTTCCGACGCAAAAGAAATGGTCGAACAGGCTGAGACCTTCGTTGCCGCCATGCGGGCCGAGTTCATACCGGAAGAGTCTGACGACAACGACTGCGGATTGACCTTATGACATATCGCATCACAAAGATCGGTAAGGTTTTGTGCGCCTTGGCCGGTTGGTCGATGCTATGCCTTACCAACATGGTGAAGCATTGATCCATGACCGTGAACATCCTGAACCTCCCCGACTTCAATGTGCAGAGAGTTGAGGAAACCGATCGTGACTACCACGTCTACGCCGAGGTCTCTGCTCCTTCTCGCGTCTGCTCAACCTGTGGCGCTGACCGCCTGATTGGCCACGGTCGAAATGAGCAGGTCATCCGAGACCTGCCGACTCACGGCAAGCGCCTTGCGATCTACGTGGATACCCGCCGCTGGCGGTGCCAATCCTGCGGCAAGACGTTCATGGAAGCACTGCCAACCATCAATGCCAAGCGTGAAATGACCGACCGCCTGGTAAAGTGGATCGGCCAACAAAGCTTGAAGCGAACCTTCGCCAGCATCGCCGACGACACTGGTCTGGACGAGAAGACCATTCGCAACATCTTCCGCGACTACATCAACGACTTGGAAGCGGAGTTCCGGTTCGAGACGCCGAAATGGATGGGCATCGACGAAATCCACCTCATCAAGCCGCGCTGTGTCATCAGCAACATTCGTAACAACACTATCATCGACATGCTCCCGAATCGGGACAAGAAGACAGTGGTGAACTATCTCTACAACCTGCAAGGAAAGTCGGATGTGCAGTACGTGGCGATGGACATGTGGTCGCCGTACCGCGATGCTGTCATGACAGTGTTGCCGGATGCCCGCATCATCATCGACAAGTTCCATGTCGTTCGCATGGCGAATGATGCCGTGGAGAAAGTCAGAAAGAGCCTGCGTGAGCAACTGACGCCCAAGCAGCGCCGGGGCCTGATGCACGACAAGTTCGTGCTCTTGAAGCGTGAGCGCGACCTGAACGAAAAGGAAGCATTGCTTCTGGACGGCTGGATGAAGAATTATCCCGATCTGGGAACTGCGTACAGGCTCAAGGAGGGCTTTTACACCATCTATGAAGGAGCGGACAGTCCTGAAGCAGCCATTGCGGCCTACGATGCCTGGAACAAGGCCGTGGTACCCGAGGTTCGGGGCGCCTTCGGTGATTTGATCCGAGCCTTCACAAACTGGCAACCTTTTATCCTCAATTACTTCGAGCACCCAGTGACGAATGCCTACACTGAGTCGCTGAACAACCTGATTCGGGTGATGAACCGGTTGGGACGTGGTTATTCATTTGAGGCGCTGCGAGCCAAGATTCTGTTCTCCGAAGGTGTGCATAAACACAAGCTCAGTCGCCCAAAATTCGAGCGTAGGCGCGAGCCTGATCTGGCGATGGCAAGGGCAGTGAAGGGCTACGGTGTCCCGGAGGATGCAATGGATTACGGCCTACCACCGGAGTATTTCGGAAAGGTGGTTCCGATGCCAGAAAATAGCGCGGCGAGAGCCGAACCCCCACACAAACAGCCAAGACCACTGAAGAACTACGGGGCCGACATAAATACACTGATTGAGCTAATTGAGTCTGGGCAGTTGTGAGTTTTCAAACACACTCAAATCCGGATACCCAAAAAAAACGTCCAACCTGGGTTGGACGTTTTTCGTTCAATCGCCTGAACCGGCTTACGACGCCTGACTGGCTTCCTCGGTTTCCAGGCCCCGGTCGGCGGCCTGGTCTTCGCCTGCGGCTTGGGCCTTGCGGCTGCGGTGGTGGGCGAGGCCGGTGCCGGCGGGGATGAGGCGGCCGACGATGACGTTTTCCTTGAGGCCGCGCAACTCGTCGCGTTTGCCCATGATTGCGGCTTCGGTGAGGACGCGCGTGGTTTCCTGGAAGGAGGCGGCAGAAATGAAGGAATCGGTCGACAGCGACGCCTTGGTGATGCCAAGGAGCATGTGCTCGAAGGTAGCGGGGAGCTTGCCTTCGGCGGTGGCGCGATCGTTTTCGGCGAGCAGTTCGGCGCGTTCGACCTGTTCCGACTTGATGAACTTGGTGTCGCCCGGTTCGACGATATTCACGCGGCGCAGCATCTGGCGGACGATGACTTCGATGTGCTTGTCGTTGATCTTGACGCCTTGCAGACGGTACACGTCCTGCACTTCATCGGTGATGTAACGGGCGAGCGCCTCGATGCCTTGCAGGCGGAGGATGTCGTGCGGGTCGGGCAGACCTTCGACGATTTTTTCGCCTTTATTGACCACCTGGCCGTCGTGCACGAGAACGTGCTTGTCTTTCGGAATCAGGAACTCGTGCGTGACGCCGTCGAGATCGGTGATGATGAGGCGCTGTTTGCCCTTGGTGTCCTTGCCGAAGGAGATGGTGCCGGTGAATTCGGCAAGCACCGAGGCGTCTTTCGGCGTGCGGGCCTCAAAGAGTTCGGCGACGCGCGGCAGACCGCCGGTGATGTCGCGGGTCTTGGCGGACTCTTGCGGCATCCGGGCGAGCACGTCGCCGACGCCGACCTGCTGGCCGTCAGCGACCGAGATGATGGAGCCGACCTGGAAGGCGATGGAAACGGTGTGGTCGCTGCCGTGCACCTTGACTTCTTCGCCCTTTTCGTCGAGCAGCTTGACGACCGGGCGCAGGCCCTTGGTCGCCGCCTTGCCGCCGCGCTTGTTGTCGATGACGACGAGGGTGGAGAGGCCGGTGACGTCGTCGACCTGCTTGGCGACAGTGACGCCTTCCTCGACATTCTCGAACCTCACGGTGCCGGCGTATTCGGTGACGATCGGGCGGGTGTGCGGGTCCCAGGTGGCGAGTTTGGCCCCGGCTTTGACGGCCTTGCCTTCGTCAACGAGCAGCATGGCGCCGTAGGGGACCTTGTGGCGCTCGCGCTCGCGGCCATGATCGTCGGTGATGAGCACTTCGCCGGAGCGGGAAATGACGACTTTCTCGCCCTTGGCGCTGGTGACGTAGCGCATGTTGCTGGTGTAGCGAATCGTGCCCGCCGATTTGGCTTCGACCTGGGAGGCGACCGCCGCCCGCGAAGCCGCGCCGCCGACGTGGAAGGTGCGCATGGTGAGCTGCGTGCCCGGTTCGCCGATCGACTGGGCGGCGATGACGCCGACCGATTCGCCAGAACTGACCAGCGTGCCGCGACCGAGATCGCGGCCATAGCACTTGGAGCAGAGGCCGTAGCGGGTGTCGCAGGTGAGCGGGGTGCGGACTTTGACTTCGTCGATGCCGAGTTTGTCGATCAGATCGACGAGGTCTTCGTCGAGCATGGTGCCGCCGAAAATGACGGTTTCCTGGGTTTCCGGGTCCACCAGATCGTCGATGGTGACGCGGCCAAGAATGCGCTCGCGCAAGGGTTCGATGACTTCGCCGCCTTCGACCAGGGCTTTGACGACAAAGCCGTTGGGCGTGCCGCAGTCGTCTTCGGTAATGACCAGATCCTGCGTCACGTCGACCAGACGGCGGGTCAGGTAGCCGGAGTTGGCGGTCTTCAAGGCCGTGTCGGCGAGACCCTTACGGGCGCCGTGGGTCGAGATGAAGTACTGGAGAACGTTCAAGCCTTCGCGGAAGTTGGTGGTGATCGGCGTTTCGATAATCGAGCCGTCCGGTTTCGCCATCAGGCCGCGCATCCCGGCCAACTGGCGAATCTGGGCGGCGGAACCGCGAGCGCCGGAGTCGGCCATCATGTAGATGGAGTTGAAGGACTCCTGCTTGACCTTCTTGCCGTGGCGGTCGATGGTGTCCTCGTGGCCGAGTTCGTCCATCATCACTTTGGCGACCTGATCGCCGGTGCGGCCCCAGATGTCGACCACCTTGTTGTAACGCTCGCCTTGCGTGACGAGACCGTTGGTGTATTGGGTTTCGATTTCCTTCACTTCGGCTTCGGCGGCGGCGATGATTTCGACCTTCTTGGCCGGGACGCGCATGTCGTCGGAACAGAAGGAAATACCGGCGCGGGTGGCGAGCGCGTAGCCGTTTTGCATGAGCTTGTCAGCGAAAACGACGGTTTCTTTCAAGCCGCAGCGGCGGAAGGATTCGTCGATCAGCTTGGAGATTTCCTTCTTTTTCAGCGCCCGGTCGATCGCCTTGAAGGGCAGGCCCTTGGGCAGAATGCGCGAAAGCAGCGCCCGTCCGGCGGTGGTTTCGACGCGCACCCATTTTTCGATCCACTCGCCTTCACCAGCGCCCGGCTCGTACTGCTTGAGGCGCACGGAAATGCGCGACTGGATTTCGAGTTCCTTGACGGCCATCGCCCGCTCGACTTCGGCAATGTCGGCAAAATACATGCCTTCGCCCTTGCCGTTGATTTTCTCGCGGGTGGCGTAGTAGAGGCCGAGCACGATGTCCTGCGAGGGCACGATGATCGGCTGGCCGTTGGCTGGCGACAGCACATTGTTGGAAGCCAGCATCAAAGTCCGCGCTTCCATCTGCGCTTCGAGCGAGAGCGGCACGTGCACGGCCATCTGGTCGCCGTCGAAGTCGGCGTTGAAGGCGGCGCAGGCCAGCGGATGCAACTGGATCGCCTTGCCTTCGATGAGGGTCGGTTCAAACGCCTGAATGCCGAGGCGGTGCAGGGTCGGCGCGCGGTTGAGCATGACCGGGTGTTCGCGGATGACATCTTCGAGGATGTCCCACACCACCGGCTCCTGGCCTTCGACCATTTTCTTGGCTTGCTTGATGGTGGTGGCGTAGCCCAAGACTTCGAGCTTGTTGAAAATGAAGGGCTTGAACAGTTCGAGCGCCATCAGCTTGGGCAGACCGCACTGGTGCAGCTTCAATTGCGGGCCGACGACGATGACCGAACGGCCCGAATAGTCGACGCGCTTGCCCAAGAGGTTCTGGCGGAAGCGGCCCCCCTTGCCCTTGATCATGTCGGCGAGCGACTTCAGCGGGCGCTTGTTGGCCCCGGTCATCGCCTTGCCGCGACGGCCATTGTCGAGGAGCGAATCGACCGCTTCCTGCAACATGCGCTTTTCGTTGCGGACGATGATTTCCGGCGCTTTCAGCTCCAACAGGCGCTTTAAGCGGTTGTTGCGGTTGATGACGCGGCGGTAGAGGTCGTTCAGGTCGGAAGTGGCGAAACGGCCACCGTCGAGCGGCACCAGCGGGCGCAGGTCGGGCGGCAGCACGGGCAGCACTTCGAGCACCATCCAGTCCGGCTTGATGCCGGATTTCTGGAAGCCTTCGAGAATTTTGAGGCGCTTCGCAAGCTTTTTGTTTTTGGCTTCCGAACCCGTTACTTCGAGTTCGCTGTGCAGATTTTCGACTTCGGTATTGAGGTCGAGATTGCGCAGCAGTTCACGGATGCCTTCGGCGCCCATGAAAGCGGTGAACTCGTCGCCGTGCTCTTCCATCATTTCCAGATACTGCTCTTCGGTCAGCAGTTGGGCGCGCTGGAGATTGCTGACCATGCCCGGATCGGTGACGACATAGGCTTCAAAATAGAGGACGCGCTCGATGTCGCGCAGCGTCATGTCGAGCACCATGCCCAGACGCGACGGCAGCGATTTCAAAAACCAGATGTGGGCGACCGGCGAAGCCAGTTCGATATGCCCCATGCGGTCGCGGCGCACCTTGGCCAGCGTGACTTCGACGCCGCACTTTTCGCAGATGACGCCGCGATGTTTGAGGCGCTTGTACTTGCCGCACAGACATTCGTAATCCTTGATCGGGCCAAAGATCTTGGCGCAGAACAGGCCGTCCCGCTCCGGCTTGAAGGTGCGGTAATTGATGGTTTCCGGCTTTTTGACTTCACCGAAGGACCAGGAACGGATCTTTTCGGGCGAGGCCAGACCAATGGTAATGGCGTCAAATTCTTCTTCCGCCGTTACCTGCTTGAACAGATCGAGTAGTGCTTTCATGGTTTAACTCCCAGCCCTGAATCAGTAACGTTCCAGATCAATGTCGATGGCCAGCGAACGGATTTCCTTGACCAGCACATTGAAGGATTCCGGCATCCCGGCGTCGATGCGGTGTTCGCCCTTGACGATGTTTTCGTAGACCTTGGTGCGGCCATTCACATCGTCGGACTTGACCGTCAGCATTTCCTGCAAGACGTAGGAAGCGCCGTAGGCTTCGAGCGCCCAGACTTCCATTTCGCCGAACCGCTGGCCGCCGAACTGCGCCTTGCCGCCCAGCGGCTGCTGCGTGACCAGCGAGTAAGGGCCGGTCGAGCGGGCGTGCATCTTGTCATCGACCAGATGGTGCAGTTTCAGGTAGTGCATGTAGCCAACCGTCACCGGGCGCTCGAACGCCTCGCCGGTGCGGCCATCGAACAAGGTCATCTGGCCGGATTCGGGCATCCCGGCCAATTTGAGCATGGCCTTGATTTCTTCTTCCTTGGCGCCATCGAACACCGGCGTGGCAAACGGCACGCCGCCCGCCAGGTTGCCCGCCATTTCGACGATTTCGTCATCGTTGAGCGTATCGAGCTGCTCGGCTTTGCCATTGGCGTTGTACACGGTGTCGAGGAACTTGCGCACTTCCTTGACCTTGGCTTGCGCGCGCAGCATGTTGCCGATCTTGAAGCCCAGCCCCTTGGCGGCAAGCCCGAGGTGCACTTCGAGAATCTGCCCGACGTTCATCCGCGACGGCACGCCGAGCGGGTTCAAAACGATGTCGACCGGCGTGCCGTCAGCCATGTGCGGCATGTCTTCGACCGGCAGAATGAGCGAGACGACGCCCTTGTTGCCGTGCCGGCCCGCCATCTTGTCGCCCGGTTGCAGGCGGCGCTTGACGGCGACGTAGACCTTGACCATTTTCTGCACGCCGGGCGGCAGTTCGTCGCCCTGGGTGAGCTTCTTGCGCTTGGCTTCAAAGGCCAGGTCAAAGTCTTTGCGCGCCTGTTCGAGGCCATCCTTGACCTGCTCCAGTTGCAGCGCGGCGTCATCGTCAGCGAGACGGATGTCGAACCAGTGGTGCGGGTCCATGCTGTCGAGATAAGCCTGATCGAGCACGGTGCCCTTGGCCAGCTTCTTCGGCCCGCCGTTGGCTTTTTTGCCGAGAATGAGGCGACCGACGCGCTCAAAGGCGTCGCGCTCGACGATGCGCATCTGGTCGGCCAAGTCGAGCTTGTAGTGGCGCAGATGCTCGTCGATGATCGACTGGGCGCGTTTGTCGCGCTCGATGCCTTCGCGGGTAAAGACCTGAACGTCGATGACCGTGCCAGCGATGCCGGAGGGAACGCGCAGCGAGGTGTCTTTGACGTCGGAGGCCTTCTCGCCAAAGATGGCGCGGAGCAGCTTTTCTTCCGGCGTCAGTTGCGTTTCGCCCTTGGGCGTTACCTTGCCGACCAGCACGTCACCGGTATCGACCTCAGCGCCGATGTAGACGATGCCGGCGTCATCGAGGCGCGAGAGTTGCGTTTCGCCGAGCGACGCGATGTCGCGGGTGATTTCTTCCGGGCCGAGCTTGGTGTCGCGGGCGACCACCGTCAGTTCCTCGATGTGGATCGAGGTGTAACGGTCTTCGGCGACGACGCGCTCGGAAATCAGGATCGAATCCTCGAAGTTGTAGCCATTCCACGGCATGAAGGCGATCAGCATGTTCTGGCCGAGCGCCAGTTCGCCCTTGTCGGTGGAAGCGCCGTCAGCGACCACGTCGCCCTTGGCGATGACATCGCCGACTTTGACGAGGGGCCGCTGGTTGATATTGGTGTTCTGGTTGGAACGGGTGTATTTGACGAGGTTGTAAATATCGACGCCGACTTCACCGGCCACCGTTTCGTCATCATTGACGCGCACGACAACACGACCGGCATCGACATAATCGACCTTGCCGCCGCGCAGGGCGACGACGGCGGTGCCGGAGTCGACGGCGACGGTGCGCTCGATGCCGGTGCCGACCAGCGGTTTTTCCGGGCGCAGGCAGGGCACGGCCTGACGCTGCATGTTGGCCCCCATCAGGGCGCGGTTGGCGTCATCGTGCTCAAGGAAGGGAATCAGCGAAGCGGCCACCGAAACGATCTGCCCCGGCGCGACGTCCATGTACTGCACGCGCGACGGTTCGGCGAGGATGGTTTCGCCCTTTTCGCGGCAGGTGACGAGATCGTCGGTCAGGTGGTTTTTGCCATCGAGCGCGGCATTGGCCTGAGCCACCACATACTTGCCTTCTTCGATGGCCGACAGATATTCGATGTCGTTGGTCACTTTGCCGTCGTTCACCTTGCGGTAAGCCGTTTCGATAAAGCCGTAGCTGTTGACGCGGGCGTAGAGAGCGAGCGAGTTGATGAGGCCGATGTTCGGGCCTTCCGGCGTTTCGATCGGGCAGACGCGCCCGTAATGCGTCGGATGCACGTCGCGCACCTCGAAACCGGCGCGCTCGCGGGTCAAACCGCCGGGGCCGAGGGCCGAGACGCGCCGCTTGTGGGTGATTTCCGAGAGCGGATTGGTCTGGTCCATGAACTGCGACAACTGGCTGGAACCGAAAAATTCCTTGATCGCGGCGCTGATCGGCTTGGCGTTGATGAGGTCGTGCGGCATCAGGTTATCCGACTCGGCCTGGCTCAGACGCTCCTTGACCGCCCGCTCGACGCGCACCAGCCCGGCGCGGAACTGGTTTTCGGCCAGTTCGCCGACCGAACGCACGCGGCGGTTGCCGAGGTGGTCGATGTCGTCGATGTCGCCA
This sequence comes from Azonexus sp., assembly GCA_031285115.1. GTDB lineage: Bacteria > Pseudomonadota > Gammaproteobacteria > Burkholderiales > Rhodocyclaceae > Azonexus. The sequence continues at coordinate 9,119 of JAITWU010000192.1, forward strand.
CGGCCATTACGGAGTTCGACGAGAATCTTGATGACGTCCACGATGTCGCGCGGCGACAGGGTCAGTTGCTCGCGCACTTCGACGTTCGCCCCATGCGGCTTGACCTTGGCGGCAAGCGCCTCGGCGTCGGCCTGGGTCATGTTCTCGCCGAGGGCGCGCGCGCCGAAGGAGAGCACCCCGGCCATGTCCTGCACGGCGGCGAGCGACCAGCCGAGATCGTCGGCGAGCTTACGTAACGCCGCTTCAGCGCGGGAAGCCAGGTTCTTCAACATGACCTTGTATTCGACGGCGTCAGGCCGTTCGAGACGGCGGTTGAACTTCATCCGCCCGACGCCGGAAAGGTCGTAGCGTTCGTCGGAATAAAAGAGACCGTTGAAAAGAATCTCGACCGCTTCATCGGTCGGCGGCTCGCCCGGACGCATCATCCGGTAAATGGCGACGCGGGCGGCCTGACGGCTGGCCGTTTCATCGGCGCGCAGGGTGTTGGAAATAAACGCGCCACGGTCGAGATCGTTGGTGTACAGGGTTTCGACCGTGGCAATCCCGGCCTGGCGCAACTTGGCGAGCAGGGTTTCGCTCACTTCGTCATTGGCGTTGGCGATGATTTCGCCGGTCGAGGTATCAATGATGTTGCGGGCAATGACGCGGCCAAGAATGAAATCTTCCGGCACGGCAATCTGCTTCAACTGGGCGGCTTCGATGTCGCGGATATGCTTGGCGGTAATCCGCTTGTCCTTGGCGACGATGACCTTGCCATCGGGGGCGGCGAAATCGAAACGCGCCGTCTCGCCACGCAGACGCTCCGGCACCAGCGCGAATTGAACACTGTCCTTGGTCAGCAGGAAGGTGTCGAAAGCGAAAAATTCGGCGAGGATTTCTTCGGCGGAAAGGCCGATGGCCTTCAACAGCACCGTCACCGGCATCTTGCGGCGGCGGTCGACGCGGAAGAAGAGCGAGTCCTTCGGATCAAACTCGAAGTCGAGCCAGGAGCCACGGTAAGGAATGACCCGCGCCGAGAAGAGGAGCTTCCCGGAACTGTGCGTCTTGCCGCGGTCATGCTCGAAGAAAACGCCGGGCGAGCGATGCAACTGGGAGACGATGACGCGCTCGGTGCCGTTGATGACGAAAGAGCCATTGGTGGTCATGAGCGGAATTTCGCCCATGTAGACTTCCTGCTCCTTGACTTCCTTGATCGTATCCGGCGCTTCACGATCCATGATGACGAGGCGGACGCGGGCGCGCAGCGACGAAGCGAAGGTCAGACCGCGCTGATGGCATTCGGTCACGTCAAAGGCCGGTTCGCCGAGCATGTAGCTGACAAATTCCAGACGGGCCGTGCCAGCATGGGAAACGATCGGGAAGATCGAGGTAAACGCCGCCTGCAAACCCTCGTTCTTGCGCTTTTCGGCAGGAATGTCGGCCTGTAGAAAATCGGTGAAGGAGGCAAGCTGGGTCGCCAGCAGAAAGGGCACGTCAAGCACGCTGGCGCGCTTGGCGAAACTCTTGCGGATGCGTTTTTTCTCGGTGAAGGAGTAAGTCATGGTAACTCCGTGAGGGTCAAGTCAAACTGGATGGAAACTGGTGAAACGGGAAATCGGGAGCCAGTAAAGGGAGCAAATAAAGGAAACAGGCAAGCGCAAACACGCTTCCTTCCCCGGCGGAAAGGAAAAAGCTGCGTTTGCGTTTGCCGGTTGGCGGTTTTCAAGTTGCTCGGTTTTCGTGTCGGTGAAACCTGTTGCAAAAACACAAAAAGGCTGGCGGACGAGCCGCCAGCCTGCCTGCGCCAGTCGATTACTTGACTTCGACCTTGGCGCCAGCGTCTTCCAGTTGCTTCTTGAGCGCCTCGGCGTCGGCCTTGTTGATGCCTTCCTTGACCGGTTTCGGCGCGCCATCGACCAGGTCTTTGGCTTCCTTGAGGCCGAGGCCCGTCACGGCGCGGACGACCTTGATCACTTCGACCTTCTTGTCGCCCGTGGCGGCCAGGATGACGGTGAACTCGGTCTGCTCTTCGGCAGCGGCGGCAGCGCCACCGCCCGCCGGACCAGCGACGGCGACGGCAGCGGCGGAAACGCCGAATTTTTCTTCAAACGCCTTGACGAGATCGTTCAAGTCCATCACGGTCATGGAGCCGACGGCTTCCAGGATGTCTTCTTTGCTAATAGCCATTTTCAAAAAACTCCTAAATCAGTTTGTTAGAACAGAGGATCAAGCGGCAGCGCCTTCGCGCTGCGCGGCCAGCGCGCCAAGAGCGCGGGCAAAGCCGGAGACCGGGGCCTGCATGACGAACAGCAGCTTGGACAGCAACTCTTCGCGGCTGGGGATGGAGGCCAGCGCCTGCACACCCGCTTTGTCGAGCACCTTGCCGCCGTAGGAACCGGCTTTCAAGACCAACTTGTCATTGCCTTTGGCGAAGTCGTGGAGCACTTTCGCCGCTGCCACCGGGTCGGCGGAGACGCTGTAAATCAGCGGCCCGACCATATGGTCGGCAAGCCCCGCGAACGGCGTGCCATCCACGGCCCGGCGCACCAGCGTGTTTTTCAGCACGCGCAGATAAACGCCCGACTCGCGCGCCTTTTTCCGCAGCACGGTAATGTCACCCGCTTCAATGCCACGGTATTCGGCAATCGCAATCGTCTGGGCGCCAGCGACCTTCGCCGACACCTCAGCCACGACGGCTTTCTTTTCATTCAGATTGAGACCCACGGGTCTTTCCTCCTTTCAAGTCATAACACAGCGGGGGAAATCCCCGCCGCACCTACGGCGACCTGAACCAGAAGTTGCGCCGTTCATTGAGAGTCCGGCAAAAAATCCTGTTCGGGGACACCGTCTACGCGGGTGGCAGTTTATGCAACAACTCCCATTAAGCTCCGAAGAGCGCCTGCGGTCTTTGACGATCCGCCGCCGTCCGCAACAGCGAACGGCAACGGCCCAAAGTTCTGTTATCAGCCAAGCAAGGTCGCCTGATCGACGCGCACCCCCGGCCCCATCGTGGCGGCAACGGCGACTTTACGCAGATACTGGCCCTTCGACGCCGCCGGTTTGGCTTTGTTGAGCGCGTCAATCAAGGCTTTCAGGTTCTGTTCCAGGCTCTCGACGGCAAAGGAAGCGCGACCGATGGTGGCATGGACGATGCCCGCCTTGTCGGTACGGTACTGAACCTGACCGGCCTTGGCGTTCTTGACGGCGGTGGTCACATCCATGGTCACGGTGCCGACCTTCGGGTTCGGCATCAGGCCGCGCGGGCCGAGAATCTGGCCGAGCTGGCCGACAACCTTCATGGCGTCCGGCGTGGCGATGACGACATCGAAATCGAGCTTGCCGCCCTTGACCTCAGCCGCCAAATCGTCGAAACCGACGATTTCGGCGCCAGCGGCCTTAGCCGCTTCGGCTTTTTCGCCCTGGGCGAAAACGGCGACGCGCACCGACTTGCCCGTACCCGCAGGCAGCACGACGGAACCGCGGACGACCTGATCGGATTTGCGCGCATCCACCCCGAGATTGACGGCGACGTCAATCGACTCGTCAAATTTGGCGGTGGCGGTTTCCTTGGCCAGCGCCAAGGCTTCCTGCACCGGATAGAGTTTCAGGGCAACGATCTTGCCTTGCGCGGCTTTTTGTTTCTTGGTGAGCTTCGCCATTTACAGACCCTCCACCGTAATGCCCATCGAACGGGCGGAACCGGCGATGGTGCGCACCGCGCCTTCGAGGTCGGCAGCCGTCAGATCGGGCTGCTTGGCCTTGGCGATGTCTTCAGCCTGGGCGCGGGTGATTTTGCCGACCTTGTCGGTATGCGGCTTGGCCGAACCGGATTTGATGCCCGCCGCCTTCTTGATGAGAATGGTCGCCGGCGGCGTCTTCATCACAAAAGTGAAAGACTTGTCGGCAAAGGCGGTGATGACGACGGGAATCGGCAAGCCCGGCTCCATGCCCTGTGTCTGGGCATTGAACGCCTTGCAGAATTCCATGATGTTGAGACCGCGCTGACCCAGCGCCGGGCCGATCGGCGGCGACGGATTTGCTTTGCCCGCAGGCACTTGCAGCTTGATGTAGCCAATAATTTTCTTGGCCATGCTAACTCCTCGATGATGAGTGATAACGCGCTTTCACAGGGTCACCCTGTTACTGACGCTCCTCTTGCCGAAACACCGGGCCTTCGGCTGGCCGCTCTTGCAACAACTTTCCTGCCGGGGTCAGGCTTTTTCGACCTGACCAAACTCCAGTTCGACGGGCGTCGCGCGGCCAAAAATGGTCACCGAGACGCGCAGACGGTTCTTTTCGTAATTGACATCCTCGACCGAGCCGTTGAAATCGGTAAATGGGCCTTCCTTGATCCGCACCATTTCGCCCGCCTCGAACAGCACCTTGGGCCGGGGTTTCTCGACGCCTTCCTGCATCTGCTGCATGATTTTTTCGACTTCCTTTTCGGAAATCGGCGTCGGTTTGGTCGCAGTGCCGCCGACGAAACCCGTGACTTTCGGCGTGTTTTTGACCAGATGCCAGGAATCGTCGTCCATTTCCATTTCCACCAGCACATAGCCGGGGAAGAACTTGCGCTCGGAAATGGATTTCTGGCCGCCCTTCATTTCGACGACTTCTTCGACCGGCACCAGAATGCGGCCAAATTTATCCTGCATGTCGAGGCGATTGATGCGTTCCTGAATAGCGCGCATCACGCTTTTCTCAAAGCCGGAGTAGGCATGGACGACGTACCAGCGTTTACTCATGATTTTTTCCAGCCCAGGACGAGGTCATACAACACCCATTCGAGGCTCTTGTCAGTCAGGTACAGGAACAGGGCCATGACGACGACAAAAGCGAAAACCGCCCCGGTCATCTGCATGGTTTCCTTGCGCGTCGGCCAGACGACCTTTTTGGCCTCGACCACCGCCTCATTGGCAAAAATGAAAAAACGCTGACCGGGTTCGGTCTGCCAGGCGACGGCGGCGGCCACGATGGCGCCGCCAAGAACCGCGAGGACGCGCAAAATCATCGCCTCCCCGGCGAGCAGGTAAAAGCCAGCCACGCCAGCCGCCAGAATGAGCAGCGCCAGCGCAAACTTGATCTTGTCAGCCATGACCTTTCACGATCTTTGAAGAGTGGCAGGGGCGGAGAGAATCGAACTCCCGACCTACGGTTTTGGAAACCGTTGCTCTACCAATTGAGCTACGCCCCTGCGGGTAGAAACACCAAGGCGCTCCGGTTGCCCGAAGCGCCTGAAAGACATCTTGCCGCCGCTTACTCGACGATTTTCGCCACCACGCCCGCGCCGACGGTGCGACCGCCTTCGCGGATGGCGAAGCGCAGACCTTCTTCCATGGCGATCGGGGCGATCAGCTTGACCGTCATCGAGACGTTGTCGCCCGGCATCACCATTTCAACGCCTTCCGGCAGCGAAATCGCGCCGGTCACGTCGGTGGTGCGGAAGTAGAACTGCGGACGGTAGTTGTTGAAGAACGGGGTGTGACGACC
>JAITWU010000200.1 GCA_031285115.1 Azonexus sp.
AGAACATCGGTGTAAAAGGCAAGCGAGCGGTCGAGATTGCCGACGCGGAGCATGGTGTGAAGGAGGCGCATGATCGTCCAGGAGGGTGGTTGGGTTGATTAAGGGTTGATCTTGACCGCCCGCAGGGCCTGCCGCCGCGTCCGCCAGTCGGGGCAGAGCTGTTCGACGACGGCCCAGAAACGCGGGCTGTGGTTCATTTCCCGCAAATGGGCGAGTTCGTGGCAGACGACGTAGTCGACCAGCGGCAGCGGCAGAAACATCAGCCGCCAGTTGAGGGCGACGCCGCCACGGGCGTTGCAACTGCCCCAGCGGGCGCGGGCGGATGAAAGCCGCAGCGGCGGCGGCGGGAGGCCAAGCAACGGCGCGTAGCAGGCAAGGCGCTCGGCAAACACGCGGCGCGCCCGCTCGCGCAAGGCTTTTTCGAGCAGCGCGCGGGCGTCTGTGGCGGGCGAGGGGTAGAGGTGCAAACGGTAGAAATGCGCGTCATCCTGCCAGCGCCAGCGGGCGCGGCTGACCGGCGTGACGGTGATGGGCAGCGGCTGGCCGAGGATGTTGATGATGCTGCCATCAACGACGGTGAGCGGCGCAGGCGGCGGCTGTTCGCGCCAGGCGGCGAGTTTGTCGAGCACCCACTGGCTATGCTGGCGGATCAGATTTTCGATGTCGCCTTGACGGGCGCGCAGCGGGGCGCTGACGCGAAAGCCGCGCTGGTCGATGGCAAGGCCGATGGTGCGCCGCCGACTGCGGCGCAGGCGATAGGCAACCGGCTGGCCGGAGAGTTCGATCTGCCGCTCGACTTCCGGCGGCGCGCTATCAGGTCGCGCTGTGCTCGACATTCGAGTAACGGTGCGGGGCGAGGCGGTGCATTTCAGCCTCGATCCATGCTTCGGCGCGGCGGTTGACCTCGCTTTCGCTAAGGCCCGTGGCGTCAAAAGCCGGGCCGACACTCAAGGTGATGACCCCCGGTTTTTTGAGAAAAGCGTTGCGCGGCCACAATTCACCGGCGTTATGGGCAATTGGCGCGACCTTGCAGCCGACATGCGTGGCGAGATAAGCGCCGCCCACCTTGTAGCGCCGCTTTTCGCCCGGCGGCACGCGCGTGCCTTCGGGGAAGATGACGATGTAGTAACCCTGTTGCAGCCGCTCGCGGCCCTGGCTGACGACTTGTTCGAGCGCATCCTTGCCCGCCGTGCGGTCGATTGAAATCATCCGCATCGCGCCCAGTCCCCAGCCGAGCATGGGAACGCGCAACAATTCCTTTTTGAAGACAAAGGTGCAGTAGCTGCCCTTGGGCACGGCGTCCTGGACGACCATCGTTTCCCAGGCCGACTGGTGTTTGCAGAGAATGACGCACGGCTCCGCCGGCATGTTCTCAAGGCCGATCAGGCGCGGACGGATGCCGAGGATATGCCTGACCCCGAACTGCACGCCGAGCCGCCACATCTTGCCCAGGCGGTAGCCCCATTTGCCGCGCAAAATCAGGGCGGCCAGAATGACGAGCAGAATGGTCGGCAGCGACCAGACGATGGCGTAAGCCATGAACAAAGTTGAACGCAGCGCACTCATGCGGTTTTGCCTTTGGCGAGAATGGCGTCCACGGCCTGGGCCAGATCGGCGAAAACTTGCGTTCCCGGCGGCAGCTTGCCTTCGGCCTTGGTCGTCTCGCCCTTGCCGGTGAGCACCAGCACCGGCTGACAACCGGCGGCGGCGGCGGCTTGCAGGTCGCGCAGCGAATCGCCAATGGCCGGAATGCCGTCGAGCGGGATATTGAAAGCCTGCGAAATGCGCGTGAACATGCCCGGTTTGGGTTTGCGGCAGTCGCAGTCGGAGTCCGCCGCATGGGGGCAATAAAAAACAGCCTCGATGCGCCCGCCAGCGGTAAACAGCTCCCGGTGCATCTTGCTGTGAATCTGGTTGAGCATGTCCATATCGAACAGGCTGCGGCCAATGCCCGACTGATTGGTGGCGACGATGACGCGATAGCCGTTCTGGTTGAGGCGGGCGATGGCTTCGAGACTACCGGGAATCGGCTTCCACTCCGCCGGGTTTTTGATGAACTGGGCCGAGTCGAAATTGATGACGCCGTCGCGGTCGAGAATGACAAGTTTTCCGGGCATGACTTTCAGGTATCAGGAGTCAGGTTTCAGGCTTTTCTCCCCTCTCCCGCTTGCGGGAGAGGGGCCGGGGGTGAGGGGGGCTGATGTTTCACTCGATCTTCCCAGAGTCAGGTTTCAGGCGGAAAGACGGGAGAGATCGGCGATCTGATTCATCGCCGTGTGCAGTTGTTTGAGCAAACCCTGGCGATTGGCGCGTAGCGCGGGGTCGTCGGCATTGACCATGACGCCGTCGAAAAAGGCGTCGACCGGGCCGCGCAGTACCGCCAGTTCGCGCAGCGACTGATCGTAGTCGCCCGCCCGGAAAGCCGTTTCGGCCTTCGGCGCGACTGCCAGCAGCGCCTGATGCAGCGCCACTTCGGCGGCTTCCTTGAGGAGCGCGGTATCGACGCGGGCGGCGACTTCGCCATCAATTTTTTTCAGGATATTGCCGACGCGCTTGTTGGCGGCAGCGAGCGCCGCCGCTTCCGGCAAGGCCGAAAAGGCGCGCACGGCGGTCAGGCGTTTGGCGATGTCAGCGAGGCGCTGCGGTTGCAGGGCGAGAACGGCGTCGACTTCCTGCGCCGTATAACCCTGTTCGCGCAGATTGCCAGCGAGGCGCTCATAAATGAACACGGACAATGGCGGCAGAATTTCCGCCGCCGAGGCAAAGGGCCGGGCGGCCAGACGCAGCAAGTCATCGAGCGGCAGATCGAGCGCCTTTTCAATGAGGATGCGAATCACGCCCAAAGCATGACGGCGCAGCGCAAACGGGTCTTTGTCGCCGGTCGGCGTCTGGCCGATGCTGAACATACCGGCCAGCGTCTCCAGTTTGTCGGCCAGCGCGACGACGCAGCCGACCGCGCCGCGCGGCAGCGCGTCACCGGCGAAACGCGGCTTGTAATGGTCTTCGATGGCGTCCGCCACTTCGCCAGCCAAGCCGTCATGCAGCGCGTAATAACGGCCCATGACGCCCTGCAATTCCGGGAATTCGCCAACCATGTCGGTCAACAGGTCAGCCTTGGCGAGTGTCGCCGCCTGATCGGCCTCATCGACCGCCACGCCGAGCCGTTCGGCAATGGCACAAGCAATGGCGCGGACGCGCTCGACCCGCTCGCCCTGGGTGCCGAGCTTGTTGTGATAAACCACTTTGGCCAGACCCGGCACGCGCGATTCAAGCGTCTTTTTGCGATCCTGATCGAAAAAGAATTTGGCGTCGGCCAAGCGCGGGCGCACCACCCGCTCATTGCCCTCGATCACCGCGCTGGCGTCGTCCGGCGTGATATTGCTGACGACGAGAAAACGGTTGCTCAACTTGCCCGCCGCATCGACGAGCGGAAAATATTTCTGATTCGCCTTCATGGTCAGAATCAGGCATTCCTGCGGCACCTGCAAAAAAGCCGCGTCGAACTGGCAGGCCAGCACATTGGGCCGTTCGACCAGCGCCGTCACTTCATCGAGCAGCGCCTCGTCCTCGATGGCGCGCAAACCGTTCCCGGCCTTGGCCGCCGCCGCTTGCAACTGTTCGGCAATCACCGCGCGGCGCTCGGCAAAACCAGCAATCACCGCGCCCTGCTGGCGCAGCGTTGGCGCGTAACTGTCGGCGTCGGCGATGACGATGGGGTCTTGCGCCGCTTCAAAACGGTGCCCATGCGTCGTCCGCCCCGCCTGCAAACCGAGCGCCGACACCGCCACCACCGCCGCGCCATGCAGCGCCACGAGGCCATGCGCCGGGCGCACGAACTGCACGCTGTCCCAACCCGGCAATTGGCAGCCGCTGTGCAGTTGGTAAGTCATCACTTTCGGAATCGGCAGCCGGGCGATGGCCTCGACCAGCGCCTTTTGCAGCCCGTCGGCGAGCCTGACGCCCGCTTTCACCGTATCGAGAAACAGCGTTTCGCTCTTGCCGTCGGTCACCCGCTCCAGCCGCGCGACGTCGGCTGCGCTGGCACCAATGGCCTGCAATTTCTTGAGCAGCGCCGGTGTCGGCTGCCCATCGGCGGCAAGGCCGACATTCACCGGCATCAACTTTTGCCGCACGGGCTGATCCGCCGCCTTG
>JAITWU010000203.1 GCA_031285115.1 Azonexus sp.
GCTCACCCGTTCGGGCGGCGCAAAGCGGTGCTTTGCGAAATCCCGCCCTCACCCCGCAAGGGGAGAGGGATGATCGCGCCGGGGTGGTTGTGGCGTATGAGCTTTGTGCAGTGGCCCAGCAAAATTCCAGCCGCGCCTTTCCGGCAGGAAGGGGCGGCCAGCCAGTGACTCTCACTTGCGCCAGAAAGCGGGCGTCAGCACAACCAGCAGGGTGAAAATTTCGAGACGCCCGAGCAGCATCGGCTCTAGCCCACCCGCCCCAACAAACTGCTGGCGCGGGATTCGGCGATGAGGGTGGCGGCGGTGTCAAATCCTTTACTGGTGGCTTTGGCGAGTGTCATTTGCAACAGACGGGCGAGCAGCAGGGTGTTTTCCATGGCGTCGCGGCGACCGGCGCCGGGGTTGAGGCTGAGTTTTTCCAGCCAGTAATCGAGCGGTTGCACAGCGTCGCCCCGCTTGCCGAAGAGAATCGGCAAGAGCCAGGCGAGGTCGATCCATTGCGGCTGGAAATTGACGCCGAGATATTCCTGACAGGCGGGCTGGAGAAGGCCGCTGACATAAGGCGCGTGATACGTGACCAGCGGCGCTTTGGCGGCGTAACCGAGAAAGGCGAGGAGCTTTTCTGCAACCGCGCCATCGGCAAAATCGGCGTAGAACGCGTCGACAGGCGTCATCCGGCCCTGATGGACGGCCACTGCGGCGATGCCGCTCATGTGCTTATCCGCCGCCTCGCCGCTGGCGGCAATGTCGACTACCAGATAACGGGTCTGAAAATGCCCGGCTTCCAGTGAGGGGGGCTTCTTTTCGCGCCAGGCGGCGAGCGCGGCCTGGGCGGCGGCGGGCAGTTGTTCCGGGGCCGAATTGCCGAAGAGCATTTTTTTGATGTCGAACATGCTCATTGCACCTGATAGTCGAGTTTCAGGCGCGACTGGAGTTTTCGCGCCTGACGGAAGGATTCTTTGAGAATGCGGCGGTCGAGTTCGTTGAGTTTTTCAGGATCAATCAGGTTGTCGCCCTGCCGCCCCGGCTCGCCTTCGAGGTACTGGTGTTGCAGGCGCAGCAACTGGATGAAGTTGAGGCCGTCGAGCATGGCGTTGATACCCCCGGCCAGCGCCGGCAGGCGCTGCGAAGCCTGGCGCAGGCGTTGCTGGGTATTGGTGGCGGCAACGCCGGAAGCCAGCGCGTAAATGCGGGCGACGTCGACAAAAATGCGCGAGCCGTATTTTTTCAGGTCGATCTTGCCCGGATGACCGGCTTCGAGATCGGTGAGGAAATCGCGGATTTTGCCGAGCGGCGGGCTGACATCGAGGGCATTGCGGGCCATTGCCTGCAAAAAGAGGGGCGTCGCCGCCGCCTGGTCGAGCAGATGACGGCGCATGGCCTCCGCCAGTTCACCCCTGCCCCACAGCGGGCGAAAGTCGAAAAAGATGCTGGCGTTCAAGAGGGCGGTCGGCACGGGTTTTCTCACCCATTCGCTGAACTGCGTCCGCCACTCATCGAGGGTCAGACACCATTCCGGGTTGCTGGCCATGATATTGCCCTTGCACAGCGGAAAGCCGATGGCGTCGAGGCCGTTGTTCACGTCTTGGGCAAAAGCCAGAAAACGCGCCTTGAGCGCGGCTTTATCTTCGCCCGGCGGCGCTGTGAAAACGATGCCGTTATCCTGATCGGTGCTGAAAGTCTGCTCATCGCGCCCTTCCGAGCCGAAGGCGAGCCACGCCCAGTCGATGCCGACAAAGCTGTGATGTTCGAGATTGAGCGAGATGACGCGCCGCGTCAGCGCGTCATTCAAGGTCGAGATGAATTGCGTCAACTGTTCAGCGCCAATGCCTTGGGCCAGCATATTGAAGGCCAGTTGGCGCACATCCGCCGCCGACTGGCGGAGCGCCGCGACATCGGGGGCTACTTCGATGGTCTGGCGAATCTGGCGCAAACCGACGCGCTGCAAGGCAAACAAATCGCGCTCAGAAACGATGCCGGAAAGCCGTCCGGCCAAGTCAGTGACCAGCACATGACGGATGCCGCGCGTCGCCATGCCGAGCATCGCGTCATAGGCCGTGGCGTGTTCGCCGAGCGCCAGCGGCGAGGGCGACATCGCCGCGCTGATCGGCGTATCGAGCGGCAAATTGGCGAGCACGACGCGGTCGAGCAGATCGCTGCGGGTAAAGATGCCAAGCGGTTTTTGTTCGGCGTCGCAGATGACAATGGAGCCGACAGCGGCCCGCGACATGGCTTCGAGCGCCTCGCGCAACGGCGTTTCTGGCCGTGTCGCCAGCGGATTTCTGACGCCGATGCCGGAAAGCGGCGAATTGAGCGTCTGCTGCTCGCTCGCCTTCTGCGCGAACTGCTGCTGCAACTGCTGCCGCGACTGGTCGAGCAGGCTGGCGATGTACTGCGTGCAAAAGAGGTTCAATTCCGGGCTGCTCGCCATCAGGCTGAGAAAATCCTCGGCTGGCAGGCGGTAGCAGAAAGTATCTTCCAGCGCCGTGTAAACATTGGTCGTTGGCCGTCCCGCCGTCACCGAACCAATCGGGAAGCTCTCCCCGGCGCCCAGGGTGAAGATCGAATACTCCGTCACCACCACCTCGCCCGCCTGCCGCGCCTGCACCTTGCCGGATTCGATCAGGTAAAAGAAGCGAACCTTGCCCGCATCCGGCCCGACAATCTCGCTGCCCGCCGGGTAGAAGGTGATCTCCGCCTTATCGGCAAAGGCTTGCAGCGCCGCCGCCGCCATCTTGTCGAAGGGCGGGTGCTGGCGCAGAAAAGCCTGCGTATTGCCAGCCATCCGCCGCTGCCCCTCGGCGCGCAGGAGGTCGTGTTTTTCGTACTGTTCAGTCATTTTTCGCCATCTCCCTTTTTGATGGGACGCAGTTTATGCCACCTGCGCCATCCGTGGACTAATCGCCTTTCCGCTCCCCCTCGGCAAACCGGCGCAGTAGGGTCTGGAAAAGATCGAATTCTTCGCGGCTGAAACCGCGCAGGTGCTGGTTGAGGCTCTCGGTGATGATATGCGGAATTTTTTGCGCCAGACGGTGGCCTTCTTCGGTCAGTTCGATGTCGACGACGCGGCGATCAGAGGCGTTGCGTTGGCGGGTGATGAGTTTTTTGTTTTCGAGCCGATCCAACATGCGCGTCATGGTGCTGGTGTCGACGTTGTGGCAGCGTGAAAGTTGAGCCGCCGTGGAGGCTTTGCCGTTGGCGAGCAAAACGAGCGGCCCCCATTGCAGCGAAGTCAGACCAAGATCGGCGACTTTTTCATCGACGGTGCGGTGGAAGGCTTGAACGCCTTGTTTCATAAGCGCGGCGACGGATTTTCCGACGGCATAGGTTTCACTGCTGTAAAAATTTTTCTGCGCCATGAGTTCCGTACCGGGAAATTTTTTCCATCAATTGTGACATCGGCATTAGTATACTGCATATGCAACTATTGCCGTTGCAATCTACAGGGAACCTCTGCATCAAGCCCGTTTGCGGTCAGGCTTGATGCAGAGGTTCTTTAATGGGCGGCAAAAGTAGATCAACTGTGCTGGAAAAGCTATGCAAAATATCGTCAAAATCGCCCTGAGTCGGCCTTACACCTTCATCGTGATGTCGGTGTTGCTGCTCATCATGGGCGTTTTCTCCGCGCTGCGGACTTCGGTCGACATTTTTCCTGACATCCCGATTCCGGTCATTGCCGTCGCCTGGCAATACACCGGTCTGCCGCCCGACGATATGGCGGGACGCATCACGACGCTGTATGAGCGGGTGCTGACCACAACCGTGAACGACATCGAGCATATCGAGGCGAACTCCTACACCGGCTTCGGCATCGTCAAGATTTTCTTTCACCCCAACGTCAACATCGCCACCGCCAACGCCCAGGTAACGGCGATATCACAAACCATCGTCAAGCAGATGCCGCCCGGCACGACGCCGCCGCTCATCCTCAATTACAACGCTTCGACGGTGCCGATTCTGCAGGTGGCGTTATCAGGAAAAGGGCTGACCGAACAGGCGCTGGGCGACCTCGGTCTCAATGTGGTTCGCACTGGCCTCGTGACAGTACAGGGAGCGGCGATTCCCTTCCCTTTTGGCGGCAAGCAGCGGCAGGTGCAGCTTGATCTCGATTCCCACGCCATGCAGGCGCGCGGCCTTTCGGGGCAGGATGTGGCGAACGCGCTGGCGGCGCAAAATCTGATTCTGCCAATCGGCACGCAGAAAATCGGCAGTCACGAATACACGCTCAGTCTCAATAACGCGCCTTCGGCGATCGAGGAACTCAACAACCTGCCGATCAAGTCGGTCAAAGGCGCGATGGTGTACATGCGTGATGTCGCCCGCGTCCATGACGGTAATCCGCCGCAGACCAATATCGTGCATGTCGATGGCGACCGTTCGGTGCTCATGTCGGTGCTCAAAAATGGCGAGACCTCGACGCTCGATATTGTTTCCGGCATCAAGGACAAATTGAAGGAAATGCAGCCGGCGCTGCCGGAGACGCTGACGGTCAAACCGATCAACGATCAGTCGCTGTTCGTGCGGGCGGCGATCAAGGGCGTGGTGGCCGAGGGGGCGATTGCCGCCGCCTTGACCAGTTTGATGATCCTGCTTTTTCTCGGTAGCTGGCGCTCGACCGTCATCATTGCTATTTCGATTCCGCTCTCCATTCTGGGCGCCATCGCCATGCTCGCCGCCGTCGGCGAGACGCTCAACATCATGACCCTGGGCGGCCTGGCGCTGGCCGTCGGCATCCTGGTCGATGATGCGACGGTGACGATTGAAAACATCAACTGGCATCTTGAACAGGGCAAAGCCGTGGTGCCTGCGATCCTCGATGGCGCGCGGCAGATCGTGACGCCCGCTTTTGTCTCGATGCTGTGCATCTGCATCGTCTTTGTGCCGATGTTTCTGCTCGAAGGCGTGGCGCGTTTTCTTTTTGTGCCGATGGCGCTGGCCGTGATGTTTGCGATGGTGACTTCTTTCATCCTGTCGCGGACGCTGGTGCCGACCATGGCCATGTACATGCTGCGGCCGCACAAGCCACATACCGACCTGCACGGCAACGACGAGGCGCTGCCGCCGTCGAAGAATCCGCTGGTGCGTTTTCAGCGCGGGTTTGAGGAAAAATTTGAGCGTTTCCGCGATGGCTACCGCGATATTCTCAGGCTGGCGCTCGCCAATCGCCGCAGATTCGTGATTGGTTTTATCGGTTTTGTGCTGCTTTCATCGGCCTTGATACCTTTTCTTGGCCGCAACTTTTTCCCGTCCGTCGATAGCGGCCAGATTCTCATGCACGCCCGTGTGCCGATTGGCACGCGCATCGAAGAAACCGCTGAACGCTTCGCCAAAATCGAGGAGGCGATTCGGCAAACCATTCCGCCCGATCAGATCGAATCGCTGGTAGACAATATCGGTATGCCGATCAGCTCGATCAACCTGACTTACAACAACACCGGCGTCATCGGCTCGCAGGATGGCGATATTTCCATCGCCCTCAAGGAAGGCCATCCGCCAACCGAGGATTACGTCCAAACTTTGCGCGAACGGCTGCCCAGGCTTTTTCCCGGCACGGCCTTTTCTTTTCCGCCAGCGGACATCGTCAGCCAGATTCTCAATTTTGGCGCGCCAGCGCCGATTGACATCCAGATTCGCGGCAGCAAGATGGATGAGAATTTCACCTATGCCAATCTGCTCCTGGAAAAAATCCGCCGGGTGCCGGGCGTGGTCGATGCGCGAATTCAGCAGGCGCGCACGGCGCCCAAGTTCAACATCAATCTCGACCGCAACCGGGCGCAGGACGTTGGCCTGACCGCGCGTGACGTGACTAACAGCCTGGTCGTGAGCCTTGCTGGCAGTTCGCAGGTCGCGCCGACTTTCTGGCTCAATCCGGCCAATGGCGTCTCTTACCCCATTGTGATGCAAACGCCGCAATATCAACTCGACAATCTGACCGCGCTCGCCAACCTGCCCATCGGCAACAGCGCCTCCGGCAGGCCGCCGCAGACCCTGGGCGCAATTGCCCGCTTTGATCGCAGCATGTCGAACGCGGTAGTCAGTCAGTACGATATTCAAACCATGGTGCAAATCCGCGCCAGTACACAAGGACGCGACCTCGGCGCGGTCTCGGCGGAAATCAGCAAAATACTCAAAGAAACCGCCGGAGAAACGCCCAAGGGCGCCAAAGTCGTCATGCTGGGCCAGGTGCAGACCATGAACGACTCCTTCTCCGGCCTCCTGTTCGGCCTCATCGGCGCAATCGTGCTGATTTACCTGTTGATCGTGGTGAACTTCCAGTCGTGGAGCGACCCGTTCGTCATCATCATGGCGCTGCCTGCGGCGCTGGCCGGTATCGTCTGGATGCTGTTCGCCACTTACACGCCGCTCTCCGTTCCGGCGCTGACCGGGGCCATCATGTGCATGGGCGTGGCGACGGCCAACAGCGTGCTCGTCATCAGCTTTGCCCGCGAAAGGCTCGCCGCGCTTGGCAACGCCACCGAGGCCGCCATCGAAGCCGGTTTCGTGCGCTTCCGCCCGGTGCTGATGACGGCGCTCGCCATGATTATCGGCATGACGCCGATGGCGCTGGGTCTGGGCGACGGCGGCGAGCAGAACGCGCCCCTGGGCCGCGCCGTGATCGGCGGCCTGATCTTCGCCACCATCGCCACCCTGCTCTTTGTGCCGGTGGTCTTCAGCATCGTCCATCGCCATTACAAAAAACCTGAAATCGACCCTTTGCTCAACGGAGAAACCCATGCCATCTGATCACCCGCAAAACCAATCCCGCCGCGCCTTGCGCACCGGCGGTCTGGTCGCCATGACGCTGGCGGCAGTGATCGTGGTCATCGGCATTGTGACGCGCGTCGGCGATGGTAAAAAGCTCGAAGCCTGGACGGAGGAACAAGCCCTGGCCAACGTCAGCGTGGTCACGCCGGGTGCAACCGATACGGCATCTTCCATCGACTTGCCAGCGCGTTTTGAGGCTTACATCCGCGCGCCGATCTATGCCCGCACCAGCGGCTATCTCAAAAAATGGTATGTCGACATCGGCGCCAAAGTACGCGCCGGACAGGTGCTGGCCGACCTCGAAACGCCGGATCTCGACCAGCAACTGCTGCAAGCCCGCGCCGACCTCGCTACCGCCAAGGCCAATGAGGCGCTGGCCAAGACGACTGCGGATCGCTGGACATCTCTCCTCGATTCAGGCTCGGGCGCAGTAGCGCCGCAGGAAGTAGACGAGAAAAAGGGCGATTACGCAGCCAAACAGGCCGTCGCCAAGGCGGCGCTTGCCAATGTTGATCGTCTCATCGCCACCAAGGGCTTCGCGCATCTGGTCGCGCCGTTCGACGGCGCCGTTACCGCCCGCAACACCGATGTCGGCGCACTCGTCAGCGAAGGCGGCGGCGCCAACAGTCCGGCGCTGTTTGAGGTTTCCGACACCCGCAAGCTGCGCCTGTTCGTCAACATCCCGCAGAACCATGCGTTCAGCATCAAGCCCGGCGTTACGACAGCGACCATCACTGTGCCGGAACACCCTGGACAGACCTTCACGGCAACCGTCGAATCCAGCGCCCAAGCGGTTGATAGCGCCTCGAACTCGATGCTGGTGCAACTGATCGTAGACAACCGCAACAACCAGTTGCTGTCCGGTGGCTATGCCAATGTCAGCTTCAAACTGCCGAACGCAGTAACCGCCCTCAGCATTCCGTCGAGTGCGCTGATTTTCAACAAGTCCGGTCTGCAAGTCGCAACAGTGGGCGATGGCAACAAGGTCAAGTTGAATCCCGTGACCATCGCCCGCGACCTGGGTCGAACCGTGGAAATCGGCAGCGGCTTGACGCCCGCCGATCAGGTCATCGAAAACCCGCCGGACGGCGTTGTCGATGGGCAAATGGTGCGTGTGGCCGAGAACGAGAAGAAAGAGCAGTCGGCGGCAAAACATTGAATCGCGCATGATCGGAGCGGGGTAGCCCACGTTTTCCCAAGTTTTCTGGACACCTCCTTATTTTTGTCATACATTTATGACAGAACTGGGAATTGGAATCAACCATGTCCACCGCAAATGTAGCCGACGTTCGCATCAATGCCCGCCTCACCGGCGACGATGCCGCGCGTTTTCAGGAATTGCTCGACCACAGCGGCTTTTCCGCCTCCGAGTTGCTGCGCGCGGCCTTGCGCGAATATCACAGCAGACATAGCCAAACCCGGCGCAATCCGCTCGAATTGCTGGCGGGTTATATCGGCGCAGGCGAGGGGCCGGAAGATTTGTCAGTCAATTACAAGGCTTACCTGACCAAGGCGCTGGAAAACAAGCTGCCGCTGGCGGTGCATGAGCCGCCTTCGCCAACTTATGATTCTGGCCGATAGCGGCTTCTGGATTGCGCTCGGTAACAAGCGCGACCGCCATCACACAGTCGCCTGCGCCGCCGCCAAGCGTTGGGCGGGTGAAGGGTTTGTCAGCACCTGGCCGGTACTGACGGAGGTCACGCACTTGCTGACGGCGCGCATCGGTATCAATCAGGCGCTGGATTTCATGGACGCCATCGCCCAAGGCGCGTGCGAAGTGCCGCCGCCACCGGAAAACGCGCTGGCTCACGCCGCCGCACTGATGCGCCGCTATCGTGATTTACCGATGGATCTGGCCGATGCCTCGCTGGTTATCCTGGCCGAAGAACTGAACGAAGGCCGCATCCTTTCGACTGACTTGCGCGATTTCAGCGGCTATCGCTGGAAAAACAGGCAGCCTTTTGTCAACCTGCTGCTGCCGGACTGGTGAGAAAACACAGCCGCTCCCGTTCTTGCTGTCGCTTGATCTCGAATCAATACTTGATGCGGGCGAAGTAGGTTTTTTCCGAGGCTTCCAGCGCCTGGCGGACGGTGGTGATGCCTTTTTCTTCGAGCAGCGGCACGAGTTTCAAAAAGACTTCGCCGGTTGCCAGCGCGTCTTCCAGCGCGTTGTGGCGGGTTTCGATCTGTAGCCCGAGGCGTTCAAGAATGGCTTCGAGTTTGTGCGATTCCTGATTGGGATGCACAACTGCCGAGAGCAGCAGGGTGTCGAGCACGGGCTGGGCGAATTGCAGCCCTGTGCGCTCTTCCTTCAATTGCAAAAAACGCATGTCGAAGGCGGCGTTGTGGGCGATCAGCACGGTGTCTTCGCAGAATTCATGGAAGGCGGGCAGCACCACGTCGATATTGGGTTTACCGCGCACCATATCTTCGGTAATGCCGTGAATCGGGATGGATTCAGGCTTGAGCGGGATTTCAGGATCGACGATCTGGTCGAATATTTCCTGATGCAAGAGGCGGTTGTTGACGATGCGGGCGGCGCCGATCTGGATGATTTCGTCGCCTTTCGAGGGTTCCAGCCCGGTCGTTTCGGTATCAAAAACCGTGTAGGTGAGTTCTGCGAGTTTGCGGTCGAGGTCGATGGATTTGTCGGCGAAGTTGAAGAGGTCGAAATCGTAGTATTCCGGCCGGCCGGCGCTGCGGCTGCGGTCTTCCGCCTCGGCCCCGATTTCCGGCGTCGCCACCGGCAGAACGAAGCGGAAAAAGGCGCGGTGCGCGGCTTTTTCGCGCTGATACCAGATTTCGCCGCCGTGGCGGTCGATGACGTCGCGCAAGGATAGCGGCGAGTTTTCGCCGCCGACGTTCATGGCGTCCATTTCCCAAGTGTAGAAGGTCTCGGACGACATCGCGGGGCCAGCCCAGATGAGGTCGAGATAGGCGAGTTTGCCCGCCGAGGTGAGGCGAAAGCGCAGTTCGCGCGGCGCGTAGTGATCCTGCAATTTGCTGGCGAGATAGGTGAGCGCCAAAACCAGCGAAAAACTGTCGGCCTTGATCCACAGGGCGTCGTCTTGTTCCTCGGTTTTCGAGGGCAGATCCAGTTTGTCGCCGATGCGGCGCTGGGCGGCGGCGATGAGGTCGATGGCCAGCACGTCTTCGAGCGGCCAGCGGGTTTTGAGCGAATCAGAGAAGCCAGCCATCGTCCGGTCGAGACTTTGGCTCATTTTGTCGGCCTCGTCGGCGACGACTTTGACGAAACGCTCGCGCAGTTCCGTTTCCATATCCGGGTAGTCGATCAGGTTGCCGACGGCGGCGCGGATGTTGCCGAGCGCCGCCCGGCTGCCTTCGGTCAGCGCCAGCAGGGCCTGATCGCGGCGGCCTTCCTGCTCGATGCTGTGAGTAATGTTGTCGACCGTCAGGACGTAGCCCGAGAGCGCGGCTTCGCCTTCGCCGCCGGAAGCCCGCACCGGCACCATCTGCACGCGCAGCAACTGACCGCCGCGCGTGGTGGTGACGAAATTGGCGAGCGCCGCCTTGCCCGCCGCGAGGCGCTGACGGATGACTTCGAGCGCGTGTTCGATCTGGCTTTTTTCGAGAATGGAGTGAATCGAGCGCCCCAGCCCGATCAGCGCCCCGCCCGAAACCGAGGTCGGCCCTTGCGTCAGCGCCTTGAATTGCAGGCGGGCGCGGTTGTTGTAAAGAAGGATGCGGCCATCGAGATTGCACACCACGACCGCTTGCGCCAGTTCCGACATGAGGGCGGCGAGACGGTTTTTTTCTTCCTCGACCGAGGCTTTGGCGCGGGCAATCTGGCTTTCGACATCATCCATCAGCGCATCGCGCTGGGCGGCGAGATCGTTGGCGGCGGCGGCCAGTTGCCGGACTTCCGGCGGGCCATCGAGGCTGACGCGGAAATCGCGGTTGGCGTTGAGCATGAGCCGCAGCGTTTCGGCCATGCGCAGCAAGCCTTCGATGTATTGCTTGAACAATTTGTGCAAGACGACAACGCCAATGGCGAAGCCGAACAGGGTCATCACCGTGCCGGTCGGCAGGCGGGAAGTGAGCAGCCGGATCAGCATGTCGCGTTCATCGGCTTTCATGTCCAGCCAGACAAGCAGCGAGCTGATGATAAACGGCCCGGTCATCAACAGGCCGAGAACGGCGACGGCAATCAAAAATCGCTGTTTTGCCTTCATGGCGTGCCTCCTCGGCAAAAAAGCCCGGTCGCCTCAGACGACGCCGAGCAGATGCTTGACCTTGGCGATCAATTCCTTGGTTGAAAAAGGTTTGGTCATGTAGGCGTCGGCGCCAATCGCCAAGCCCTTGGCCACTTCAGTGTCGCGGCCCTTGGCGGTGAGCATGAGAATCAGGAGGCCGCCGTGCTGCGGATCGGCGCGCAAAATCTCGCACACTTCGTAGCCGGATTTTTTCGGCATCATCACATCGAGCAGCACCAGATCAGGATTGAAGGCCGCGACCTGGGCCAGCGCCTCGTCGCCGTCGCCAGCAAGGGCAATTTCAAAACCTTCTTTTTTGAGCAGGAATTCGAGCGAGATAACGATATTCGGTTCGTCATCGACAATCAGAATTTTGTGCGCCATCAGTTGAGTCTCCTCCGTTATTTTTCGGATTGTTCTTCCGGCGCCAGCAAGGGCACCGTAAAAAAGAAGCATGCGCCTTTGCCGGGCTGGCTTTCAACACTGAGGTTACCACCAAAATACTCAACAATCTGCCGACTGATAGGCAAGCCCAGGCCGGTGCCCTGTGGTTTGTCGGTCATGGTGTTGCCGCCCTGGCGGAATTTTTCAAAAACGACGCTGCATTCCTCCGCCGTCAGGCCAGGGCCGTTGTCAGCCACGGCCACCCGCGCCAGCCCGTCGGCGGCGCTGACCGTGACAGAAACCCGGCCAGCGCCGCCAGCGACGAATTTGACGGCATTTGACAAGAGGTTGATTATCACCTGCATCAGCCGGTCGCGGTCGGCCAGCACCAGCGGGCCGTGTTCCGGGACGGTGGAATCGAGCATCACATTTTTTTCGCGGAACAGTTGACAGAGCGAATCCATCGCCTCACGCGCCAGTTCGCCCAGATCAAGCTCACGGGTTTCCCATTCGGCGCGGCCCGAATCGAGCTTGGCCATGTCGAGAATCTGGTTGATGAGACGGGTCAGGCGCTCGGCTTCATTGACGATGATGTTCAAAAAACGGGTGCGGTCAGCCGCTTCGATGTCCGGGTCCTCGTGCAGCATTTCGGACAACGCCCGGATCGAAGTCAGGGGCGTGCGCAGTTCGTGCGTCACGGTCGAAATGAAATCGTCCTTCATTTTGTCCAGCTCGCGCAGGCGGTCGTTGGCCGAACGCAATTCCGCTGTCGCCGCTTCCAGCTCCTGCTGCTTGGCTTCAAGCTCCCGGCTGTAGGCGCGGACTTGCGTTGCTTCGTCGAGAATATCGAGCACTTCTTCGAGGCCGAGATTATCTTCTTCCGCCACCGAGGCAACCATGACGCGGGCGCTCGCCGAACCGATGGCCCCGGCGAGTTCGGCTTCGGCAAAATGGACGAAAGCGGCATCCGCTGGCAGTTCCCGCCAGTCGGCCAGACCGCGCGCCTGGGCGTGGGCGGCGAGTTGCTGATTGGCGCGGGCGGCGCCCAAAAAGCGTTCGAGCAATTCGACCAGCGCGGTGGACGAGGCTTTGCCGCGCCACAGCCGGGCCTGCTGGCTATTGGCGTTGGCGTGGCTGTGGCGGGAAATATCGACAAAACGCTCGGCCTGGCTCGCCGCCACGGCATCCGGCTTGGTCAGGAGCGAAACGGCAAGGTAAGCGGCGGTATTGGCGAGGAGGCTCCACCACAGGCAGTGCGAAATTTCGTCGAGGCCGGAAAGACCAAACAGCGCCTGGGGGTGCAGCCACGACCAGCCGAACAATCCCTGTTCGACGAATTCCAGACCAATCCAGCCGGATTTGGCGAAAGATGGTAGCAGCAGCGTGTACAGCCAGACGGTGAAACCAGCGCACAAACCGGCGACCGCCCCGGCCCGCGTGCCCTGCTTCCAGTACATGCCGCCGAACAGCGCCGGGGCGAACTGGGCGACAGCGGCCTGCGAAATCAGCCCGATGCCGACCAGGGCGTAAGCCTCGCCCGCAGCGCGAAAGTAGATGTAGCCGAGAAAAAGGATGAGCGCGATGGCCGCCCGCCGGATGCCGATCAAGAGGCCCGACAAATCCTGACGGCGGTCGGCCTGGAACCACTTGGAGCGCAACAGCCAGGGCATCGCCAGATCGTTGCAGACCATCGTAGACAGGGCGATGGTCTCGACAATAATCATCCCGGTCGCCGCCGACAGGCCGCCGATAAAGGCCAGCAAGGCCAGCGCATTGGCGCCGTGGGCGAGCGGCAGGGTGAGGACGAAGGTGTCGGGATTGACTGCCTGGCCATTGAACCCGAGAAGGCCGCCAATCGCCAGCGGCAAGACGAACAGGTTGATGAGCAGCAAATAGAGCGGAAAGAGCCAGACGGCGCGCCGGTAATGCGATTCATCGACATTTTCGACGACGATAATCTGAAACTGGCGCGGCAACAGAATGATCGCCAGACCGGAAAGCAGCAGCAAGGCTGTCCAGGCGCCCGCGCGGGCCGGATCGGGGCGGAGCAGTTTTGCCAGTTCCGGGCTGGCCGCCGCTTTGGCGAAGAGGTCGGAAAAACCGCCAAAAATGCCATAGGTGACGAACAGGCCGACGGCGACAAAAGCGACGAGCTTGACCACCGATTCAACGGCAATGGCGGCGACCATGCCTTCGTGGCGCTCGGTGGCGTCGAGATGGCGGGTGCCGAAGAGGATAGTAAACAGCGCCAGAACGATGACGATGAGAAAAGCCGAGTCGAGGCCCCAGAACAGCTCGGCATGGCCGGAACCGGCAAACAGCGTATCGAGGCTCGCGGCAATGGCTTTCAATTGCAGGGCGATGTAAGGCACGATGCCGATCACCGCAATGACGGTGACGAGACCGGCCAGCAACTGGCTCTTGCCGTAGCGCGAAGCAATGAAATCGGCAATCGACGTGATGCGGTAGGTTTTGCTGATGCGGATCATCTTGATGATGACGCCCGCCGCCAGCAACATCAGCGTCGGCCCGAGATAGGTCGTGAGAAACGACAGGCCGCCGGTCGTCGCCCGGCCAACGCTGCCGAAAAAAGTCCACGAAGTGCAATAGACGGCGAGCGACAGGGCATAGACATTGGCGCTGATAATCGAACGACCACTGTCCGCCCGCGCATCGCCAAAGCGGGCGACGGCAAACAGCAGCGCGAAATAGGCCGCCGAGAGCAGGGCGACAAACCAGCCGGAAAGCACTTACTTCATGCCTCGCGGTTCGGCGACCAGCGCCGCCAGCGCAATCAGCCCGGCCCAGACGCCGAACAGATAAAGATAACTCGCCGGAATGCCGCCGAGATTGCCTTCCGGCAAGGCGAGCAGCGGGTAAGTCAGCAACGGGACGCCAAAGAGACTGAGCGCCGTCAGTTTTTGCCGGACCGGATTAGCGCGTTTCATCACCTACTCCACAACCACTCCTGTAAAAAACGACGGCTGGCGCCAAGGCCAGCCGTCGGGGGATGCAGTCTGATGCGACCGCACGGGAGGCCACCTTGTGGATGGCCATTGTCTCCTCCTTGCCCTTTTTAATCGACGGAAGCGGCGTGGCAAGTCACCGCTTCCTGTTAATCATCAACCCTTCAACTGCTCCAGAATGGCCGGGTTTTCCAGTGTCGAAATATCCTGCGTCAGTTCCTCGCCCTTGGCGAGACCGCGCAGCAGACGGCGCATGATCTTGCCGGAGCGGGTCTTGGGCAGGTTGTCGCCAAAGCGGATGTCCTTCGGCTTGGCGATCGGCCCGATTTCCTTGCCGACCCAATCCTGCAATTCCTTGATGAGTTTCTTGGTCGCCTCGGCATCGGTCGGGCGCTGGCCCTTCAAGACGACGAAGGCGACGATGGCTTCACCCGTCAGATCATCGGGACGGCCAACGACGGCGGCTTCGGCAACCATCGGGTTGGCGACCAGCGCCGATTCGATTTCCATCGTCCCCATGCGGTGGCCGGAAACGTTGAGCACGTCGTCGATACGGCCAGTGATGGTGAAGTAGCCGGTCTTGGCGTCGCGAATCGCGCCGTCGCCCGCGAGATAGAGCTTGCCCTGGAAATCCGCCGGGAAGTAGGACTTCACATAGCGGTCGGGATCGTTCCAGATGGTGCGGATCATCGACGGCCACGGCTTCTTGCAGACGAGGATGCCGCCCTGGCCCCACGGCAGTTCGGCGCCGGTTTCATCAACGACGGCAAACTGGATGCCGGGGAAAGGCAGGGTGCACGAACCCGGCACCAGCGGCGTTGCGCCCGGCAGCGGCGTAATCATGTGGCCGCCGGTTTCGGTCTGCCAGAAGGTATCAACCACCGGGCAGCGGCTGCCGCCAATGTTTTCGTAATACCACATCCAGGCCGCCGGGTTGATCGGCTCGCCAACCGAACCGAGGATGCGCAGCGACTTCAGGTTGTAATTCTTCGGATGTACGGCAGGCGTCGAATCAGCAGCCTTGATGAGGGAGCGGATCGCCGTCGGCGCGGTGTAGAAAACGCTGACTTTGTGATCCTGGATCATCTTCCAGAAACGCCCGGCGTCGGGGTAGGTCGGCACGCCTTCAAAGACGACTTCGGTCACGCCGCAGGCGAGCGGGCCATAGGTGATGTAAGTGTGGCCGGTGACCCAGCCGATGTCCGCCGTGCACCAGAAAATATCGCTGTCCTTGATGTCGAAAGCGTATTTCATGGTCAGGATGGCGTGCAGCAGGTAGCCGCCGGTCGAATGCTGGACGCCCTTCGGCTTGCCGGTCGAACCGGAGGTGTAGAGGAGGAACAGCGGATGCTCGGCATCGACCCATTCCGGCTCGCAGGTTTCCGGCTGCCCGGCGAGGCCGTCGTGCAGCCACATGTCGCGGCCAGCGACCATGTTCACTTCAGCGCCGGTGCGCTTGAAGACGATGACGTTTTTGACCGACTCGCAGCCGCCCAGCGAAAACGCTTCGTCGGCAATCGGCTTCAAGGGAATCGCCTTGCCGCCCCGGAACTGGCCGTCGGAGGTGATGAGCATGACGGCCCCGGCGTCGTTGATCCGGTCGCGCAGCGACTGCGAGGAGAAGCCGCCGAACACCACCGAATGGGTCGCGCCGATGCGGGCGCAAGCCTGCATGGCGACGATGCCCTCAATGGTCATCGGCAGGTAGATGACGACGCGGTCGCCCTTTTTGACCCCCCGCGCTTTGAGGAGGTTGGCCATTTTGCAGACCCTGACCAGCAGTTCCTTGTAAGTAACCTTTGTCACTTCGCCGTTGTCGGCTTCAAAAATGATGGCAACCTTGTCGCCCTTGCCAGCTTCGACCTGACGGTCGAGGCAGTTGTACGAAACATTGAGCTTGCCATCGGCAAACCACTTGTAGAACGGGGCATTGGACTCATCGAGAGTCTGGGTGAAAGGCTGCTTCCAGGCGACCATTTCGCGGGCGCGCTTGGCCCAGAAACCCGCATAGTCGGCCTCAGCTTCCGCGCACAGCGCCTTGTAGGCGTCCATCCCGGAAACCGCCGCATTTTTGACGATTTCGTCAGACGGATAAAAGAACTGCACGGACTCATTCGACATAGTTATTCTCCTCTGCGTACTTCGCATTTGATATTGGGACAGGCAATCGGTCGCGGGACCAGGTTTTGATGTAATCCAGCCGAACACACCGAGGAGTGTCTCCCCCCTCTCTGTGCAAGACGGGCATTACATAGTGATATTCTTACAAAGCCCTTACGAAAGCACGCTGCGGCGCAACAAAAGTCATAAAAGTATGCGCTGGGCGACATGCTAAAATTTTCGTTCCCAATTTATTTCATTCCGTTTTCAGATCAGACGAACAGGCGAAGACCAGGCGGGCGACCGCGCCGTCGCCGAGGCCAGAAGCCGCTGCCGTCATCGTTTGATCGAAAAATGGAAGGACGCCGACATGTCGCCAACCCGCCTCCTCCCTTCCTTCATTTTCGCCAGCCGCTGGATTCAGGCGCCGCTCTATATCGGCCTGATCATTGCCCAGATCGTTTATGTCTGGCTGTTCATGGTCGAGCTGAACCATCTCGTGCACGGCCTGTTCGGCGACCAGAAAATGACCGAAACCGATGTCATGCTCATCGTGCTCGGTCTGATCGACGTGGTCATGGTCGCCAACCTGCTCATCATGGTCATCGTCGGCGGTTACGAAACCTTCGTCTCGCGTCTGCATCTCGATGAACATCCCGACCAGCCGGAATGGCTCAATCACGTCAATGCCGGCGTTCTCAAGATCAAGCTGTCGACGGCCATCATCGGCATCTCGTCGATCCATCTGCTCAAAAGTTTCATCAATGCCGACGCCTTGTCCGAACACACGCTGCAATGGCAAGTCATCATTCACATGGTTTTCATCGTCTCCGCCCTGGCGATGGCGATGGTCGACAAGATCATGACCCAGACCCTGATTCTTCAACACGACAAACACTGACCCGGAGCCGCCCCCATGACCGCCATCAAGCAGGAAGACCTGATCGCATCCGTCGCCGACGCCTTTCAATACATCAGCTATTACCACCCGCTCGATTACATCAAGGCGCTGGGCGACGCCTACGAGCGCGAAGAATCTCCCGCCGCCAAGGACGCCATCGCCCAGATTCTGACCAACTCGCGCCTGGCCGCCGAGGGCCATCGCCCGATCTGCCAGGACACCGGCATCGGCATGGTCTTCATCAAGGTCGGGATGCAGGTCACCTGGCCGGACGCGACCATGAGCATCCAGCAAATGATCGACGAAGGCGTGCGCCGCGCCTACGCCAACCCGGACAACCCGCTGCGCGCCTCCGTGCTGGCCGACCCCGCCGGAACACGCCGCAACACCAAAGACAACACCCCGGCGATCGTGCATTTCGAGATCGTCGAAGGCGACGGCGTCGAAGTCATCTGCGCCGCCAAGGGCGGCGGTTCGGAAGCCAAATCCAAGTTCGCCATGCTCAATCCGTCCGACGATCTGGTCGACTGGGTGCTCAAAAAAATCCCCGAAATGGGCGCTGGCTGGTGCCCGCCCGGCATCATCGGCATCGGCATCGGCGGCACGCCGGAAAAAGCCATGCTGCTCGCCAAAGAATCCATCATGGCCCCGGTCGATATTCATGAACTGAAGGCGCGCGGCCCGCAAAACCGCGCGGAGGAACTGCGCCTCGAATTGTTTGAAAAAATCAACGCGCTGGGCGTCGGCGCGCAAGGCCTGGGCGGCTTAACCACCGTGCTCGATGTCAAAGTGCTCGACTACCCCTGCCACGCCGCCAACCTGCCGGTCGCGCTGGTGCCCAACTGCGCCGCCACCCGCCACTGCCACTTTCATCTCGACGGCTCCGGCCCCGCCAAAATCGAGCCGCCCAAACTCGCAGACTGGCCCGCCGTGACCTGGACGCCCGACCTCAAATCGGCCACCCGCGTCAATCTCGACACCTTGACCAAAGAACAGGTCGCCGCCTGGAAGCCCGGCCAGAAACTCCTCTTGAACGGCAAAATGCTGACGGGCCGCGACGCCGCCCACAAGCGCATCGCCGACATGCTGGCCAAAGGCGAAAAACTGCCGGTCGATTTCACCAACCGCGTCATCTACTACGTTGGCCCGGTCGACCCGGTGCGCGACGAAATCGTCGGCCCCGCCGGCCCGACGACCGCCACGCGGATGGACAAATTCACCCGCACAATGCTGGAAAAAACCGGCCTCATCTCGATGATCGGCAAATCCGAGCGCGGCCCCGTCGCCATCGAAGCGATCAAGGACAACCGGAGCGCCTACCTCATGGCCGTCGGCGGCGCGGCCTACCTCGTCGCCAAGGCCATCAAATCAGCCAAAGTCGTCGGCTTCGCCGACCTTGGCATGGAAGCCATTTACGAATTTGGCGTTGAGGACATGCCGGTCACGGTTGCCGTCGACTCATCCGGCACATCGGTGCACAACACCGGGCCGCGGGAATGGCAGATCAAAATCGGGAAGATTCCGGTGAGCGGCTGATTCCCGCGCCAAGGCGCGGGTAACCGCCTGTTCATCTGGCAATCACCGATTTCCGGAAACCTTCGTCATGGCGGGCCAAAGGGTGTGAAGCAATCCGGCAATGTCTCTCTGGATTGCTTCGCTACGCTTGCAATACCAACCGGGGAATCGTTGAAAGCAGTCCTAGTTTTATGGTTTTCTGAAATCAGGGGTCTGCAATTGCGCTGGCGGAGAGGGTGGGATTCGAACCCACGGTACCTTGCAGTACGCCTGATTTCGAATCAGGTACATTCGACCACTCTGCCACCTCTCCGAAGCGGGCGCGATGATAGCACAACTGAGGTCGCTGGCAACCCGGCGTTTTGTCTGATGGCCGCTGTCAGAACGATCAGCGCAACGGCGTCAGCCGTTCCAGTCCGCCCATATAAGGCCGCAACACTGCCGGAATGTCGACGCTGCCATCGGCCTGCTGGTGGTTTTCCAGCACCGCCACCAGGGTGCGACCGACGGCGAGGCCGGAGCCGTTGAGGGTGTGCGCCAGTTCCGGCTTGTTTTTTTCGTTGCGAAAACGCGCCTGCATCCGCCGGGCCTGGAAAGCGCCGAAATTGGAGCAGGAGGAAATTTCCCGGTAGGCGCTCTGGCCCGGCAGCCAGACTTCGAGATCGTAGGTTTTCTGGCTGGAGAAACCCATGTCGCCGCCGCACAGCACGATGCGGCGGTAGGGGAGTTCCAGGGCTTCCAGGATGGCCTCGGCGTGGCCGGTCAGTTCTTCGTGCGCGGCCTGTGATTGATCGGGATGGACGATCTGCACCAGTTCCACCTTGTCGAACTGATGCTGGCGGATCATGCCACGCACGTCGCGCCCGCCGGAGCCTGCTTCGGAACGGAAACACGGCGTGTGACAGACAAATTTCAAGGGCAGCGCCTCCGCCGCGAGAATTTCATCGCGGACGATATTGGTCACCGGCACTTCGGCTGTCGGGATCAGATACAACGGTTCCTGCTCGCCGCGCAGCACCTTGAACAGGTCTTCCTCAAATTTTGGCAACTGGCCGGTGCCGAAGAGGCTGGCGGCGTTCACCAGGTAAGGCGCGTAGATTTCGCTGTAACCGTGTCTGGTTGTGTGCGTATCGAGCATGAACTGGGCGAGCGCCCGGTGCAGGCGGGCGACGCCGCCTTTCAACAAGGCAAAGCGGGCGCCGGAAATTTTGGCAGCGGTGGCGAAATCAAGCTGACCGAGGTTTTCGCCAAGATCGGTGTGATCCTTGACGGCAAACTCAAAGACGCGCGGCGTCCCCCAGCGTTTGAGTTCGACATTGGCTGTCTCGTCCGCGCCTGCTGGCACGGATTCTTCCGGGATATTGGGCAGGGTTGCCAGAATGGCGTTGAATTTTTCCAGCAATTCGCCGAGCCGCGCTTCGGAAGCCTTCAATTCTTCGCCCAGCGCGCCAACCTGGGCCATTACGCCGGAAGCGTCCTGCCCTTTGCTTTTCAGTACCCCGATCTCTTTCGAGAGGCTGTTGCGCTGCGCCTGCAAATCCTGGGTGCGCGTCTGCAACACCTTGCGCTCGGCTTCGAGCGTCTTGAATTCCGTAAAATCCACCGGCTTGCCGCGCTTGGCAAGACCGGCGGCGATGGCGTCGAGGTTGGTGCGAAGTTGTTGAATATCGAGCATGGCGGCGGACTGACAGCGGGAAAGCCCGGATTATAGCGACAAACGCCGGGGGGACAGCGGGGTGACGGGCGGCATAAACCCGTTGCCGCCGCCAGCCGCGCCGCGCTGCCGAAGCATTCAAGGATTGACCGTCAGGATCGCTGTTTTTTGTGACAATTCACTGGCAAGTCATGCGACAATTTCCCACCAGGTTTTATCCGACAACGATCATGGACAGTCGCTATCTTGATGACCTCACCCCCGGCCAGCGTTTCAAGACGCCGGGCCTGACCTTGAGCGAAAGTGAAATCATTGATTTCGCCTGGCGCTACGACCCGCAGCCCTTTCACCTCGACACCAACGCAGCGGCGCAGTCGCTGTATGGCGGACTGATTGCCAGCGGCTTCCAAAGCCTTGCCATCTGCTTCCGGCTCTTCATCCAGACTGGCGTGCTGGCCGATTCCAGCATGGGTTCGCCCGGCATCGACGCCTTGCGCTGGCTGGCGCCGGTGCGCCCCGGCGACACGCTGCACGGCCAAATCGAAGTGCTGGAAGTGCGGCCCTCGTCGTCAAAACCCGACCGTGGCATCGCCCGGCTCAACTATCAGGCGATCAATCAGCGCGGCGAGACGGTCTTGAGTTTCATCGTCAATCACCTGCTGCGCCGCCGTCCGGGCTGATCTTTTGGCGGCGCGGCGCGGCTCTGCTGCGATGCGGTAAAATTCCACCCCATCATGCTCTATCCCCTGATCCGCAAATTCTTTTTCGCCCTCGATGCCGAAACCGCTCACGGCATTGGCATGAGTGGCGTTGATTTTTTGAGCGCCGCCGGTTTTTCCTGCCTGCTCGCCAAGCCGGTCACGCCTTGTCCGGTCGAAGTGATGGGCCTCAAATTTCCCAATCCGGTCGGTCTTGCCGCCGGGCTGGATAAAAATGGCGATCACATTGATGCCCTCGCCCGGCTCGGTTTCGGCTTTATCGAAATCGGCACCGTCACGCCGCGTCCGCAGGAAGGCAACCCGAAGCCGCGCCTCTTTCGCCTCCCGGAAGCGCAAGGCATCATCAACCGGATGGGCTTCAACAACGCGGGCGTCGACCGTCTTCTGGAAAACGTGCGGCGCGCCGAATTTCCGAAAAAAGGCGGCATTCTCGGCGTCAATATCGGCAAAAACGCGACGACGCCGATTGAAAAGGCGGCAGAGGATTATCTGGTCTGCCTCGACAAGGTGTACAACGACGCCACTTACATCACCGTCAACATCTCCTCGCCCAACACCAAAAACCTGCGCGAATTGCAGAAGGATGAGGCGCTCGACGACCTCCTGTCGCAACTCAAGGCGCGACAGGCGGAACTTGCGCAAAAGCACGGCAAATATGTGCCGCTGGCGCTCAAAATCGCCCCCGATCTCGACGACCTGCAAATCGCCGCCATTGCCGACACCTTGCGCCACCACCGTTTCGACGCCGTGATCGCCACCAACACCACCCTGTCGCGCGACGGCGTTGAAGATCTGCCCGGCGGCAACGAAACCGGCGGCCTTTCCGGCGCGCCCGTGTTTGCCCGGTCGACGGCGGTGCAGAAAAAACTGGCGGCGGCGCTGGCTGGCGAACTGCCGATCATCGGCGTCGGCGGCATCATGGGCGGCGAGGACGCCGCCGAAAAAATCCGCGCTGGAGCGAGTCTCGTCCAGTTCTACAGCGGCTTCATTTATCGCGGCCCGGAACTGGTGGCCGAAGTGGCGGAAACACTGGCGCAGGTGATGAAGAAAGACTGCCGCCAAGGGTGAGCGTACAGAGTGACTGATACATGCGGACGCCATCGAGACGCCCGTTTTGAAAACCGACAAAATCGCATTCCCGCGCCAAATCAATTGATCCATGCCGCACATCGTTCTCATCGCCGCCCTTGCCCGCAACCGGGTGATTGGCCGTCATAACCAGTTGCTCTGGCATGTGCCGGAAGACATGGCGCATTTCAAGAAACTGACCCTGGGCCACACCGTTCTCATGGGGCGGCTAACCTGGGAATCCTTGCCGGAACGCTGGCGACCCTTGCCGGGGCGGCGCAATATCGTCGTTTCAAGACAACCCGCTTACACCGCGCCGGGCGCGGAGCTTGCATCCTCGCTGGAGCAGGCGCTGGCGCTGACGGCAGCGCAGGAAACCGTATTCGTCATCGGCGGCGCCGACATCTACCGCCAAACCCTGCCACTGGCCGAGCGTCTCGAATTGACCGAACTCGATCTGGAACCAGAGGGCGACGCTTATTTCCCCGAATTTTCACCCGCCGACTGGCGGGAAACGGCCAGCCAGCCACTCGCTGCCGGGCCGATCCGTGGCCGCTTCGTGACTTACGTCACCTGCCGTTAAACATATCGGCCTCGCAACAAAACATCGCTGTTGCGCAAATAAATCACCTGAAAAACTGATGGCAGCGGTCGGCTAACGGCCATGCGTCCCGTCCAGCATGGCCGGGAAATCGCGTTCGAGCAGTGTTTTGACGCCCAGATTCATCTCGACGAGCGTCGC
>JAITWU010000228.1 GCA_031285115.1 Azonexus sp.
AGCGTAAACAGCAGCGCCAGCAAGGGCGGCCACGGTTTACTGTTCTGGCCGAGATCGCCCATGAGCCAGAACAACATGCCGCGCAGCCTGTGTTCATCGGCCACCGACAGCATCAAGGCGACCAGGGCGCCGCAACCGGCGGCGACGATGACGCCGGTGAGCAAAAGGCGCGTCTGCGTCCAACTGCCGTCGCCGTGCGCCAGACCAAAGACCAGCAACATCGCGCCGAGCGCCCCGGCGAAGGCCAGACCGTCAATGCCGATGGCCGAGAGGCCGAGCAGCATGGCCAACATGGCCCCGACGCCAGCGCCGCCGGAAATACCGAGAACGTAAGGATCGGCCAGTGGATTTCTCAGCAGTACCTGCATCAGCGCCCCGGCCAGCGCCAGCAACCCGCCGCAGGCAAAAGCCGCGAGCGCCCGCGGCAGGCGCAGTTGCAACACGATCTGACTGCCGCCGTCGGCATCGCCGAACAGCGCCGCCAACACCTCGGCGGGCGTCATCCGGTAACTGCCCGCCATCAGCGCCAGCGCGATGCTCGCCAGCGCCAGCAGGGCAAGGCTCACAAGAATCAGAAAAGCGCGGTGGCGGCTGGGCATGGGAATGTGGGGCGCGATCAGTCAGCGGGGGCAAATCAGGCGTGACCGAATGCTGCGCCTGAAACGGGGCGCATTTTACCTTGCCCTGTCGACGAGCGCCGAAAACGCCGTATCCATTTGCTATAAATCACTTTCAAAATAGCCGCTTAGTCCTTGACCATACGTTATTTTTCCCTCTATAGTCCGGCCCCATGGATAGCGAATTCGCCGCTCTTGAAGCCAAGATTGAACAGGTTGTCGCCCTCATTCACCAGTTGCGGGCCGAGAACGAGGTTTTGCGCAACCAGATGGCGGCAGCCGAGAACGAGCGTCTGCATTTGCGGCAGACGATGAGCGCGGCGCGCGAACGGCTCGAAGGGCTGCTCGACAAAGTGCCTGAGCAGACGCCGGAGGATGCCTGAAATGAGCATCGAGGCGAATTTTCTCGATGTCAAAATCATGGGGCGCGAATACCGCGTCGCCTGTACGCCGGAGGAGCGCGAGGCGCTTTTGGCGGCGGTTGATCTGGTCGATGGCAAGATGCGCGAAATCGCCCAGCGCACCAAGAGCACCATCGCCGAACGGGTGGCGGTGATGACGGCGTTGCACATCGCGCATGAGCATTTGTCGGCAGCGACTGGCAGAATGGCCTCTGACGCGGTGGCTGGCGGCGAAACGGTTGATACTTCCGGCATAAAGCGTAGAATCGAGGCCATGGGAGCGCGGCTTGACGCCGTTCTGGCGCCTCAGCAGCAGTTGGATATTTGATCAAACTGCTCTTGCTGGCGCCAAGCCCGCCAAGTGTCCCCTGCGGTGTTTGTTTAGACCATATATTCCTTGAACCAATGCTTTTGGCATCGGTTGCGGACCGTCGAAACCGCTGTTGTGCGTCTGCTTCGTCGCAGACGCCTGAAGCGGGAGGAAAGCAGCCACTCTGGACCCAGGTTCAGGATGCCGGTCTGACGGCACTCGCGGGGGCCAATTTTGTGACAGGCGGCAGAATTTCTGCCGCCTGTTTTTATTTGTGCTGCGGCGACATGTTGCGCCGCTTGATGCCGCCGGGTTGATCGGGGAGTGTATGGCTGTCTGGCTGTTTGCCTATCTCGCGTTGGGCGCGCTGGTTGGTCTTCTTGCGGGTCTGTTGGGGATTGGCGGCGGTTTGACGATGGTGCCGCTGCTGGTCATGATGTTTACGGCGCAGAACATGCCAGCCGGTGAAGTCATGCATCTGGCGCTCGGCACTTCGCTCGCCGCCATTTTTTTTACCTCGCTGTCCAGCGTCCGCGCCCATCACGCCCACGGCGCGGTGTTGTGGACGATTGTCGGGCGCATCACGCCGGGCATCATTCTCGGCACGATTGCCGGTACTTATTTTGCGAGTCTGGCGCCGAGCAAGACGCTGGCGATCATTTTCACCGCCTTTATCTCTTATGTCGCCGTGCAGATGGCGCTCGACATCAAGCCCAAAGCGCACCGCGAAATGCCCGGCTGGTTCGGCACTTCGGCGGTCGGTCTGGGCATTGGCGCGTTGTCGAGCCTGGTGGGGATTGGCGGCGGTTCCTTGTCGGTGCCCTTTCTGACCTGGTGCAATGTGCGCATTCAAAACGCCATCGGCACCTCGGCGGCGATTGGCTTTCCGATTGCTCTGGGTGGGGCGCTCGGTTATATCTGGAACGGCTGGGGCGTCCCCGGCTTGCCAGCGGGCAGCTTCGGTTTTGTCTATCTGCCAGCGGTTTTGGGCATCGTCGTCAGCAGCGTGTTGACCGCGCCGCTCGGGGCGCGTCTGGCCCACCGTCTGCCGGTGGCGACGCTGAAAAAACTGTTCGCCGGGCTGCTTCTGGTTCTGGCGGCAAAGATGTTGTGGGGGTTGTTCAGCGCCCCGTGAAGACTGGCCGACGCTTGGCGAAAAAGGCGGCCAGACCTTCCTGATAATCTTCGGTGGCGAGAAAAGCGAAGGCGGCGATTTTTTCCTCATCATTGAGCGGCTTGCCGTTTTGCAGGCGGCGAATCCACTGTTTATGCCAGGCCGCCACCAAGGGAGCGCCAGCGGCAATGCGCCGCGCCGTGGCCGAGGCTTCTTCTTCGACCTGGGCATCCGGCACGACGCGGGTGACCAGCCCCTTTTCATAGGCTTCGACCGCCGTCAGGATGCGCCCTTCGAGCAGGATTTCTTTCATCACCGCCGCCCCGGCGAGCTGCAACAGCCCTTCCATCTCGCCGGGGTACATCGAAAAACCGAGTTTGTTGATCGGCGCGCCAAACCGCGCGCCTTCGCCACTGATGCGCAAATCGCAAACACCGGCGATTTCCAGCCCGCCGCCAATGCACGCGCCGCGAATCATGGCGACGGTCGGGTGCGGGCAATCGGCAATGGCGTTGAGCGCCGCCGCCACCTCGGCGTGGTAGTTCAACGCCTGTTCCAGCGTCGCCCGACCGTGGAC
This sequence comes from Azonexus sp., assembly GCA_031285115.1. Taxonomy (GTDB): domain Bacteria; phylum Pseudomonadota; class Gammaproteobacteria; order Burkholderiales; family Rhodocyclaceae; genus Azonexus. The sequence goes on from JAITWU010000228.1 coordinate 3,020, forward strand.
AAATTCTTCCAGATCGCCGCCAGCGGCAAATGCCTGATCGCCAGCGCCGCGAATGATGATGCAGCGAATCCCGCCATCGCGGCTGAGGGCCGCCATATGCGCCGTCAGTTGCCGCCACATGGCGAGATTGATGGCGTTGAGTTTGGCGGCGTTATCGAGAACGAGCGTGGCGACGCCGTCGGCGGTGGTGAGGTTGATTCGGCTCATGGCTGTTTCCGGAAAAAAATACAGGCGCGAGCCGCGCCAGCAGAGCGCGGCGCAAAGGCGCGGGGTTTATTTGTTAGACTGCTGAAGTTTACAGGGAAACGGCAGGAGTCAGTCCGTTGCGGACTGAGGCGCTTTCTGAGCCACGGTTGCCGCCGTCGGCCCCGAAAACCGGAAAAACAGCCGCCGCAGGTTAACCGCGTTGGCTGACAAAAACCTTACGCTGCAAGGTGTTTCTCAGATATGCGCATTTTGATTGCTGAAGACGACGCCATCATCGCCGATGGTTTGAGCCGATCCTTGCGCAAGGGGGGCTACGCCGTCGATTGCGCGGCCGACGGCCCGGCTGCCGAGACGGCTTTGCAGACCGTCGCCTACGATCTCCTGATTCTCGATCTCGGCCTGCCCCGGCTGTCTGGGCTGGAGGTGCTCAAACGCCTGCGCGCCCGTGGGGCCAAGACGCCGGTGCTGATTCTCACGGCGCTCGATGGCACCTGCCACCGCGTCAAAGGGCTTGATCTCGGCGCTGACGACTACATGGTCAAACCCTTCGATCTCGCCGAACTCGAAGCCCGCGTGCGCGCCCTGACCCGGCGCTCGGCGGGGACGACGCCGACCATCCGCTGCGGCCCGTTGAGCTACGACCAGATTGGCCGGACCGCCTCGCTTCAGGGCCAGCCGCTCGAACTGTCGGCGCGTGAAATCGGCCTCCTGGAAATTCTGCTCTCGCGCATGGGCCGTCTGGTCAGCAAGGATCAACTGGTCGATCAGCTATGCGGCTGGGGCGAAGAAGTCAGCCACAACGCCATCGAAGTCTACATCCATCGCTTGCGCAAAAAGCTCGAATGCGGCGGCGTCAGGATCGCCACCGTGCGCGGCCTCGGCTACTGCCTCGAACGGCCCGTGGACGATCATTGAATGACCGGCGGCAACAGCGATTCCGACCGCTCGCTGTTCGGCGAGATTCTCGACTGGATGCTGGCGCCGCTCCTCTTCGTCTGGCCGCTGTCGATTGCCTTCACCCATTATTTCGCGCACAACGTCGCCAGCTACCCCTACGATCAGGCGCTGCGTGATCGTGTCGCCGCCGTCGCCCGCCAGGTCAAGCAAGTCAATGGCAAACCATCGCTCGCCCTGCCCGAATCAGCGCGCGCCCTGCTGCGCGCCGATGAGACCGACAGCGTCTATTTCCGCGTCGCCACCCGCAGTGGCCGCTTCATCGTCGGCGACCAGGATTTGCCGATGCCGGAACTTGCCGCCAGCGAGCCGCCGGTTCCCGGCGAAATCTATCTGCGCGACGGTGAATACAAAGATAAAAGCGTCCGCCTTGCCTACACCCTCCTGGCCGAAACGCTGGAAAACGAGAACAGCCAGGTGCTGGTCGAAGTCGCCGAAACAACCGAAAAACGCAACCAGATGGCCAACAAGATTGTCGCCAGCGTCATCCTGCCGCAATTCATCATCATTCCGCTGGCCGTGCTGCTGGTCTGGTTTGGCCTGTCGCGCGGCCTACGGCCGCTCAACCGCCTGCGGCGGACAATCGAAACGCGCGACCCCGGCGACCTGTCGCCCATCGCCACCCACCGCGTGCCGGAAGAACTCGAACCCTTGGTCGACGCCTTCAACGCCATGTTCGAGCGCATGAAACGCAACAGCGAAGTCCAGCAACGTTTCATCGCCGACGCCGCGCACCAGATGCGCACGCCCCTGACCGGGCTGAAAACACAAGCCCAATTCGCCATGCGCGAAAGCGACCCGGAAACACTGCGCCACGCGCTGCAACAAATCGCCACCGGCGTCGACCGCGCCGGTCGCCTCATCAACCAGTTGCTGACCCTGGCCCGCGCCGAAGGCGGCAGCGAACCGGCGCCGCCGCATGGGCCTGTCGACCTCGACCTTCTGCTGCGCGAAGTCATCGCCAACTGGGTCGCCGCCGCCTTTGACAAAGGCATCGACCTCGGCTTTGAAAGCGTCGGCCCGGCGCCGATCAGCGGCCAGGCCTTCCTCCTGCGCGAACTCGCCAACAACCTGATCGACAACGCGCTGCGCTACACCCCCGGCGGCGGCCATGTCACCTGCCGCCTGATCAGCGCCGCCGACAGCATCCGCCTGGAAATCGAAGACGACGGCATCGGCATCAGCGAAGCGCAATCCGAACTGGTCTTTGAACGCTTCTACCGCGTCGACGACGCCCACACCGAAGGCAGCGGCCTTGGCCTCTCCATCGTTGCCGAAATCGCCGCCCAGCACAACGCCCGCGCCAGCCTCAAACCCAACCCGCAAGGCCGCGGCTCGATCGCCCGCGTCATTTTCCCGCCCTGGCAGCCAGCAAAGCCAGCGGCAACGACCGAACACGACATCACGCCCCCCGCCCCGCCGCCAAATCGCTGAGACGCCCCGACAACCCCCTGTTTACCGCCTTTTCTGTTGCGCCGGAACATTGCCCCCGCTATAATGCGCCCTCATTTTGGCCAGTTAGCTCAGTTGGTAGAGCAGCGGACTGAAAATCCGCGTGTCCGTGGTTCGATTCCGCGACTGGCCACCATTTATCGACGCCCAACTGTTCTCGGTTGGGCGTTTTCGTATGCGGATTCCCCGCGTGGCGCGGGCTTTCGGGGTGTTCTGCCTGTGCCAGTGGGGTGCCGGTAAAGGGCCATG
>JAITWU010000350.1 GCA_031285115.1 Azonexus sp.
GCACAAACTGCTGACCGTCCTCAATGCCATCATCAAGTCCGGGATTCCCTGGCAACCTGACTATCAACAGGCCAACCATGTTTGAAAAATACTGGACGGGGAACACAGTTGCTCTCCCCAACCCCTCTCCCGCGAGGGGAGAGGGGCTTTTGAGGCAGCCTGACGCGGTTTCGGCCTCGCCAAGGCCGCTGGAACCATCAGCGGCGCAGGCGGCAAGCGCAATTCCGCCTGCAACAAGCGCCGTTCCGGCGTCTGGTCAAACCACTGAAAAGCCGTCCCCCACAACGCCAGCGCGTGAATCAGCAGCGATCCCGCCAGCGCCGCGAGCAGGGCGGCCCGCTTCACCCTCAGTCGCCGGGCGCAATCAAGGCCGCCGCGCCGCCGCCCGCGCCAGCCACGCGCACCCGGCCAGCCGCCAGTTGCAAGCGCCCCTCGGCGAACCAGCGCACGGCCTGCGGATAAATCACATGTTCCTGCGCCAGCACGCGGGCAGCCAGCGTTTCTTCACTGTCATCATCCAGCACCGGCACGGCAGCCTGAATCACCACCGGGCCGTGGTCGAGCGCCGGGGTGACGAAATGCACCGTGCAGCCATGCACGCGCACGCCCTCAGCGAGCGCCTTCTGATGCGTATGCAGACCGGGAAAGGCAGGCAGCAGCGAAGGATGGATATTGAGGAGCCGCCCTTCATAACGGCGCACGAACGCCTCGCCCAAAATGCGCATGAAGCCCGCCAGCACCACCAAATCCGGCGCGTAGCCGTCGATCAGGCCAGCCAGCGCCGCATCAAAGGCTTCACGCCCGGCAAAGCCCTTGTGGTCGAGCACGGCAGTGGCAATCCCGGCCCGCGCCGCGGTCTCCAGCCCACCGGCATCCGGGCGGTTACTGATAACGGCGGCGATTTCAACCGGCAATCTGCCCGCATTGCGGGCGGCGATCAGGGCTTCCATATTGCTGCCGCGACCGGAAATAAGAATGACGATACGTTTCATTTCAAAAAGCTGATGGGTAGAAAAATGGTGCTGACAACGGCCTGGGTGACACTCGATAGCGTTCGTCCGTTGCGGTCGGCAATGATTTTCGCCATCAGGTCGAGGAGGCCGATGATACGACCGAATTCGCGCTCGAAAGAGAGGTTGCGGTTGGCCGGGTCGAGTTCGTTGGCGAGCAGGAATAATTCGCCGCCGGGTTGCCGTTCGCTGCTCAGTTTCCAGATGGCGACTTCCATATTGCGGGCGCAGTTGTAGAGCTTGGTTTCGTTGAGGCTGTCGAGGACGTAAAACTCCTCTTTTTGCTCGAAAGCGGCATCGACCATCGAAAGCAGGCCGAACATCAGGGCCGCCACGCGGTCGCCGCTATAAGCGCCGCTAAAAGCCAGCGCCGCCGCTTCGCCCTCGCGGCGGCCTTGCAATTCCGGCCAGGCTTGCGTGCTGCGCTGGCGCAGCCGGTCCAGCGCCGCCTCGCGGTTTGGCTGGCCGCTTTTGCGCCATTCTTTCGGGTTGCGTTTGTACAGTTTGTCGGCGATCAGCAGGAGGCTGTCGACCACTGCGCGGCGGTCGGCGTCGGCAACGCGGTCGATTTCGGTTTTGACCAGATATTTGGCGTCGACTTTTGTTTCAGTCCGTCCGTGGCGATCCATCTCGGTGGCGCATCCAGCCAGCAACAGCGCAAGCAGGATGGCCGCAGGCCGCATCAGGTCATCCGGCCTTTGAGGTAACCGATAGCGACCGGCAGCAGGGAGACAACGATGATGCCGACGATAATCAGCGACAGATTGGTCTTGACCCAGGCCAGATTACCGAGCCAGTAACCGGCGGCGCAGAGCGCGATGACCCAGCCCGCCGCGCCGGTCAGGTTGAAAAGCTGGAATCTGCCGTAAGACATCGCCCCGATACCGGCGACAAAGGGGGCAAAAGTGCGGAACAGCGGCAAAAAGCGCGAAATGACCAAGGTTTTGCCGCCATGTTTTTCATAAAAGGCGTGGGTTTTGATGAGCGCCTCTTTGTTGAAAAAGCGCGAATTTTCCCAATGGAAAACCTTCGGGCCGAGATAGCGGCCAATGTGGTAATTGAGCGTATTGCCAAGGATTGCCGCTGCCAGCAGAACCACGATCAGCGTGCCGATGTCCATGCCGCCCTCGCCCAGCGCCGCCAACGCCCCGGCGACAAAGAGGAGTGAATCGCCGGGCAGAAAAGGGGTGACGACGAAGCCGGTTTCGGCAAAGATGATGATGAACAAAATACCGTAGATCCACAGCCCGTACTGGGCGACAAGCAGGGCAAGATGCTTGTCGAGGTGGAGAACGATGTCGACAAACTGACTCAAGAATTCCATGCGGCAACCAATGCTCAAAAGAAGGCCGCATTATAATCCGCCGATGCCAACCATCGCCCGCCTTCCCGATCTCCTCATCAGCCAGATTGCCGCGGGCGAAGTGGTCGAAAGACCGGCCTCGGTATTGAAGGAATTGCTCGAAAACAGCCTCGATGCGGGCAGCAAAACCATTGCCGTGCAGCTCGAAGAGGGCGGCGTCCGGCTCATTCGCGTCAGCGACGACGGCTGCGGCATCGCCCGCGCGCAACTGGCGCTGGCCTTGACCCGCCACGCCACTTCAAAAATCACCTCGCTCGATGATCTCGAACGGGTTGGCACACTCGGTTTTCGCGGCGAGGCGCTGGCTTCGGTGGCTGCCGTCGCCCGGCTGACCCTGATGAGCCGCGAGCGCGACGCCAGCCACGCCTGGAAGCTGAAGGGCGAAACCCACGCCGAGCCGGAACCGGCGGCGCTCATGGCGGGCACGGTGGTCGAAATGCGTGACCTCTATTTCAACACCCCGGCCCGGCGCAAATTCCTCAAGGCCGAGGCGACCGAATTCGCCCACTGTGCGGAGGCGGTCAAACGTCTGGCGCTGACCCGCCCGGATGTCGCCTTCAGCCTCGCCCACAATGGCCGCAGCCTGTTCCAGTTGGCCCCGGCGAGCCTCGCCCGGCGCATCGGCGATATTTTGGGCGACGATTTTCTCGCCGCCGCCCGCGCCATCAACGTCGAGGCCGGGCCGCTCGCCCTGCGCGGCTTCATCATCGACCCGACCCACGCGGGCAACGCCAAAGATGGTCAGTACGTTTTCGTCAATGGCCGCTTTGTGCGCGACAAAGTGATTGCTCACGCGCTCCGCGAAGCCTACCGCGACGTGCTGCACGGTAGCCGCCAGCCCGCTGTTTGCCTGTTCGTCAGCATCGACCCCGCGCTGGTCGACGTCAATGTGCACCCGGCCAAGATCGAAGTCCGCTTCCGCGATTCACGGGCGATGCACCAGTTCATCTTTCACGCCGTTCAGCGCACGTTGGCGACGCCGCTCGAACGCGCCGCCGCTGTTTTGCCGGACGCGCCGCCGCTGCCGCCCGGCGCAGCCCATTACCCCCTGCCGCGCCAGCAAAGAACGCTCGGCATCGCCGAACCGGCAGCGGCGGCTTATCTGTCGTTTGCCCGCGCCGCGCAGACGCCGCCTGGTTCTTCGATTGATTCTTCTTCATTTACCTCGCCCGCAACCACCGATGACGCCGCGCCGCCGCTCGGCTACGCGCTGGCGCAACTGCACGGCATCTACATCCTCGCCCAGAACGCGCAGGGGCTGGTGCTGGTCGACATGCACGCGGCGCACGAGCGCATCCTGTACGAAAAGCTCAAAACCGCTTTCGACAACCGTCAGGTCGCCGCCCAGACGCTGCTCATTCCCGCCGTTTTCACCGCCGATCCGCTCGACATGGCGACCATCGAAGAACACGGCGCGGCGCTGGCCGAAATCGGCTTTACCATCACCGCCCTTGGCCCCAACCAGCTCGGCGTGCGCAGCGTTCCGGCGCTCCTGCAAGGCGGCGACCCGGCGGCGCTGGCCCGCGCCCTCATCGGCGAGTTGCGCGAGCATGGTTTGAGCCAGTTGCTCGCCGCCCGCCGCGACGAACTGCTGGCGACCATGGCCTGCCACGGCGCGGTGCGCGCCCGGCGGCAACTGGCGCTGCCGGAAATGAACGCCCTCCTGCGCCAGATGGAAGAAACCGAACGCGCCGGTCAATGCAATCATGGTCGACCAACGTGGACGGCGCTTTCGCTCGATCAACTCGACAAGCTGTTTTTGCGCGGACAATAAACAATGACCATGAAATTTTCCCGCTACTTTCTCAATCGTCTGGAAAACCAGCCAACGCACCGCGACACCGTCGTCGTCGTCGATGTCCTGCGCGCCTTCACCACCGCCGCCGTGGCGCTGGCGCGCGGCGCCAGGGCCGTTTATCCGATTGCCAGCGCCAGCGCCGCCGCCATGCTGCGCCACCATCTGCCGGGCAGTCTGGCGGCGGGGGCCGTCGCGGGCGGCGAGCCGCTGCCCGGCTTCGACTGCGGCAATTCGCCCTCGGAGCTGCTCGCCTGCCAGCTCGACGGGCGCGATGTCGTGCTCTGCACCGCCGCCGGGGTGCGCGGCTTGCAGCGGTTTCGCCGCGCCCGCGCCCTGTACGCTGCCAGCCTCGTCTGCGCCCGGGCGACGGCTGAAGCCATCCGCGCCGCCGGGGCTGAAGATGTCTGCTTCGTCATCACCGGCGAATGGGTCGATCGCAACGGCGACGAGGACATCGCCTGCGCCGATTACATCGAGGCCCTGCTCTGCGACGAATCGCCCGATCCGGCAGTTTTCGCCCGGCGCGCGCTGGCTTCCGACTTTGGCCGCCACTTCGGCGCCGCCGCCTACCCGCACCTGCCGATGGCCGACCTGCATCTGGCCTGCGGCGTCGACCGCTACGACTTCGCCATGCCGGTCGCCTGCGACGACGAGCGCCTGGTTATCCGGTGAGCCGTCCGGCCTATTCCGCTTCCAGTTCCGCCTGCAAGCGGGCGATGTTGGGAATGCCGATGCGCTTGCCGTCGACCACGATCAGCCCCAGTTCGATCAACTCGTGCAGGATGCGGGAAAAATGCTCCTGGGTCAGGTTGAGGCGGGAGGCAATCACCCCTTTGGTGACCGGCAAGTGGACTACGACGCTGGTTTCTCCCTGCCCGGATTTGGGGATCTCATCGAGCAGATAGCCGATGACCCGCTGCTTGCCGGAATGCAGCGAATAGCCCTCGACATCGAGCAGCAACTGGCGCGTGCGCCAGGCAAGGCCGCCGAGCATCCGCCGACTAAATTCATGATTCTGCTCCAGTTCGGCAAAAACCACCGTTTTCGGCACATGCAGCAGCAAACTGTCAGAAAGCGCCTGGGCCGAAACGACATAGGGTTTGTCGAGAAACATGATGGCCTCACCAAAACTGCGCCCCTGATCGACGATTTCGACCACTTTTTCGGTTCCCTGCGGCGAGGTGAACGACAGCTTGATCTGCCCATACACCACGATATGAAAACCGCTGCACGGATCGCCGCGATAAAAGAGCGTTTCACCCTTCAAACAGCGGACTTCGCGCGTTGCTCTGGCAATCAGGGCGAGATGCTCCGGAGCCAGATCGCTGAACAACGCAATGCGGCTCAAATGCGCTTCAATGTTCATCGAACCATGATCTTTCACGCACCCCCCTGTTGTCTTGCCGCTTCATGGACGAATTGCCAAAACTCGCTCACTTGAAACGGTTTTGATTTTCATCAAATTATGCCAGAAAAAACAACGAATGCCCCCGGCTGCCGTCCAAAGTCCACCGCCCATCAAGGGATAGCGGGAGTATCCGCCATTGCCGGATATGTCGATTCATGCGACCGTCATTCGCCCGATTGCCCTGCCGATTTATGCCGAAGCGGGCGGAAATCTGGTCATTCCTGTTAACATTCGCCGCCATGACTGCCCCGGTTCCCGCCGCCCTGCCGCCCGCCATCCTGCTCATGGGGCCGACCGCCTCCGGCAAAACCGCCGTTGCCCTGGCTTTGGCCGAGCGTTTTCCGGTCGAACTCATCAGTGTCGATTCGGCCCAGGTCTTCCGCGACATGAACATCGGCGCCGCCAAGCCGGATCGCGCCACGCTCGCCCGCTATCCGCACCGCCTGATCGACCTCATCAGCCCGGAAGAAAGCTATTCGGCGGCCCGCTTTCGCGCCGATGCGCTGGCGGCGATGGCGGAAATCACGGCGAGCGGCAAAGTGCCGCTGCTGGTTGGCGGCACCATGCTCTATTTTCGCGCCCTGCTGCACGGCCTTGCCGATCTGCCCTCAGCCGACGCCGCGCTGCGCGCCACGCTCGACGCCGACGCCGCCCGCCTTGGCTGGCCAGCGATGCACGCGCGGCTGGCGACGCTCGACCCGGCCACCGCCGCGCGTCTCTCTCCAACCGACAGCCAGCGCCTGCAACGGGCGCTGGAAATCTGCCTCCTCAGCGGTCGGCCAATGTCGGA
>JAITWU010000245.1 GCA_031285115.1 Azonexus sp.
TATATCAAACAGACTGAAGGGGCAGGTTCAGGCATCGCCCTGGCGGAAATCCGCCTCAAGGAAATTGCCGCAGCAGTCGGTGGCCGCATCATTTATTCCAATTTTCTGCCTGACCCGACTGCGGGTATTTCGGCGCGTGGCGCTCCAGAGAATCTGTTGCCCAAGGTAACCGCGCGCTCTTTTGCGGAAATTATGCAGGAATTAAAAAATACCCAACAACTTGCCAATTACACCATTACCATCAATACAGTCGAGCAATATAATGCGCTGATGGCGGTAAAAAACAATATCGGTCAGAACTGGTCGGCTCAGCAATGGAACGCTTATTTGCAGGATATTCCGTCGGCGGCGTCTGCCACGATTGATACGTCGGCCTAAGGGAGTGATCCCCGTCTGCGGGGTTGGGTTGAGGGCCGCATCGTCGATTAGACAAAAACCGGCTCCGCCTGCAATTCCACGCCAAACTTTTCCCATACCGCCGTTTGCACCGCCGCCATCGTTCGCCGCACATCCGCGCCGGTTGCGCCGCCGTGGTTGACCAGCACCAGCGCCTGTTTTTCGTACATGCCGACCGGGCCAAGCTGGCGGCCTTTCCAGCCGGTTTGTTCGATCAGCCAGCCAGCGGCCAGTTTGCTGCGGCCATCGGCTTGCGGGTAGCAGGGGAGCGTGGGGTGAGTGGCGCGGAGCGCGGCGGCGGCAGCGGCGGAAACGACAGGGTTGTGGAAGAAGCTGCCAGCATTGGGGATGAGCGCTGGGTCGGGCAGTTTGCGGCGGCGCACGGCGATGACTGCGTCGGCAATCTGGCGCGGAGTTGGCGCAGCGATGTCGGCGAGTTGGTCGCGCAGGTCGGCGTAGTCGAGGTTCGGTCGCCAGTTTTTGGGTAGACGAAACGTGACGGCGACAATCGCCAGCCGCCCGTCGAGATGCCAGCCTTGTTTCTTGAACAGGCTGTCGCGGTAACCGAAGCGGCAGGCGGCGCGGTCAAGGGTGATTAAGGCGCGGCGGTTGAAGTCCCAGGCGGTCAGGCTGTGGAAGCGGTCGCTCACTTCCAGCCCGTAAGCGCCGATGTTCTGGATCGGCGCAGCGCCAACCGTGCCGGGAATGAGCGAGAGGTTTTCCAGCCCCGGCCAGCCTTGGGTCAGTGTCCATTGCACGAAGTCATGCCAGTTTTCGCCCGCCCCGGCTTCGATGTAGCGGCTATCAGCATCTTCTCCCGCCAGCCGTTTGCCGGGAATGGCCATGTGCAGCACCAGCCGGTCGAGGTCGCCGCCAAGCACGAGATTGCTGCCGCCGCCAAGAATGAAACGCGGGCCGTCCGCAAGCGCCGGATCAGCCAGTTGCGCGACAGCGCCGACACGGAGATAACGCGCCGCCGTGCCGGGCAGGGCGAGGGTGTTGAAGGGCGTGAGATCAACGGCGTACTGCATGGCGGTTTTCAGTCAGCCAGCAGCAAGACGGCCAGCGCCTCGGGCGTTGCCGCCGACAGCCAGCCGGGGCGCATCTGACCCGCCGCAAGGCTGCCGTAGCCCCAGGTGACCGCGATGAAGGGCAAGCCGTTGGCGCCCGCCGCTTCGCCATCCTCGCTGCGGTCGCCAATGTAGATGGCCTGCTCTTTGGCAATGCCCTGATCGGCCAGCAACCGCGCAATCATCGCCGCTTTGTCGGGCAGGCGCGGCGTAAACAGGTCGAGGGCGTAAACAGGCGCGAAATGGTCGCGCCAGCCGAGCATGTCAAGAATCAGCCGGGTCGGGTGAAGGCGCTTGTTGGTGGCAATCGCGAGCCTTCGTCCGGCCCCGGCCAGTTGGGCGAGTAGCGCATCGACGCCGGGATAGGCGGCGGTGGCCTGATAACCGGCGCTGTCGTAACTCGTCTTGAAGGCTTCCGCCAACTGCGCGATGCGGGCCGGGTCGGCGCTGCCAGAGAGAAGTTGCAGCGTTTCAACGAGCGGCGGACCGATCACGCTGTCGTCAATGGCGCGGGCGGGCGCGATGCCGGTCTCGGCAAAAGCAGCGCGAAAACTCGCAAGGATGGCGGGCGCGGAATCAATCAGCGTGCCGTCGAGATCAAACAGGATATGCGGGTAGCGGGGCATGGCGGGGGCGAGGGTTGGCGGAGATGGGATTATCGCCTTTACCGTCGTCCGCATGTTTCAAATGCCTCGACGGGGCATGTCTGGATGTCAAAGCCCCGCCGCGTGGGCCTGCTGGTCGGCCCAGTAGCTCGATCGCACCATCGGGGCGCAGGCGGCGCCGGAGAAGCCCATTTTTTTCGCCTCGGCTTCGTACATCCCGAAAATATCGGGATGAACATAGCGCGTGACCGGCAAATGATGGCTGGAAGGGGCGAGATACTGGCCGATGGTGAGCAGGTCGACGTCATGGGCGCGTAAATCGCGCATGACGGCGAGGATTTCTTCGTCGGTTTCACCAAGGCCGACCATGAGGCCGGATTTGGTCGAAACCTGCGGGTAGCGGGCCTTGAATTGCTTGAGAAACGCCAGCGAGTGCGCGTAGTCCGCGCCGGGGCGGGCTTGTTTGTAGAGGCGCGGCACGGTTTCGAGGTTGTGATTGAGGACATCGGGCAGGGCGTTGCCGAGCAGATCGAGGGCAACATCCAGGCGACCGCGAAAATCGGGGACGAGGGTTTCGATGGCAGTCGTTGGCGACAGGGCGCGAACCTCGCGGATGACCTCGACAAAATGCGCCGCGCCGCCGTCGCGCAGGTCATCGCGGTCGACGCTGGTAATCACGACGTAACGCAGTTTGAGGGCGGCGACGGATTCGGCCAGTTGGCGCGGCTCGTCCGGGTCGGGCGGCAGCGGCTGGCCGTGGCCAACGTCACAGAAGGGGCAGCGGCGGGTGCAGAGGTCGCCCAGAATCATGAAAGTCGCCGTGCCACGGCCAAAACATTCGCCGATATTGGGGCAGGTGGCTTCTTCGCAGACGGTGTGCAGCTTGCGTTCGCGCAGCATGGATTTGATTTCGCCAAAGCGCCCGGCGCTATTGCCGGCCTTGACGCGAATCCACGCCGGTTTGCGCAGTGGTTCGGCGGCGGGAACGATCTTGATCGGAATCCGCGCGGTTTTTTGTTCGCCTTTTTGCTTGATGCCCTTGGGGTCAACCATGTTGTCGTTCCAGTTGCTTGAGCAGATGCGCCGAAAGCCGCTCGCCAGCCTGTTTGACGTTGAGCGGAATATCGAGATTGCGGGTCTGTGTGACTTGCAGGCCGGGATAGCCGCAAGGGTTGATTACGGTAAACGGCGTCAAATCCATATCGACATTGAGCGCGACGCCGTGGTAGGAGCAGCCGTGGCGGATGCGCAGGCCAAGCGCGGCGATTTTGGCGTCGTCTACGTAGACGCCGGGCGCATTGGCCCGCCGCTTGGCGCTGACGCCATATTCAGCCAGCAGGTCGATGGCGGCCTGTTCGATCAGGCTGACCAGTTCGCGCACTTTCAGTTGGCGGCGGGTGAGGTCGAGCAAGAGGTAGATCACGACCTGACCGGGGCCGTGGTACGTGACCTGGCCGCCACGGTCGATCTTGACCAGCGGGATGCCGACATCGCGCAGAATGTGCTCCGGCTTTCCGGCCTGACCCAGCGTGTAGACGGGGGGATGCTCGATGATCCACAGTTCGTCCGCCGTCTCCGCCCCACGGGCGGCGGTGAAATCCTGCATGGCGGCAAAGGTCGGCAGATAGTCGACCCGGCCCAGATGTTTGACCTGCGGCGTTACGCTCAAAGTCACGTCAGAGCACGATCTTGATGAGCGGATGCGCCGTCAGTTCCCGGTACAGGGCATCGAGTTGCGGTTTTGAAGTGGCTTCGACGGTGCAGGTCAGGCTGAGGTAGTTGCCTTGGGAACTCGCCCGCATTTCCATCGTCGCCCCGTCGAAATCCGGCGCGTGGCGGCGGACGATGGCAAGCACGGTCTCTGCCAGTTGATCATGCGCCTTGCCCATGATTTTCAAGGGAAAGGCGCATGGGAATTCGAGCAAGGTGTCCTGATTGGCCGTCATTTTCAGTTAAGCCAGAGTTTGACCGTATCGACGGCCCGGCCAAGTGGTCCGGCGAGCGGCACGTTTTCCAGCGCCTGAACCGGATAGTCGCCGTAACTTTGGCCCTCGATGCTGACTTTGAGCATGGCGACCGTTTGCCCTGCCGCCACGGGGGCGATCAGTTCCGGTTGCGGAACCAGTTCGACCTTGACCTTGTCGGCCATGCCCTTGGGTACGGTGACGACCAAATCGCTGCCGAAACCGGCCTTGACCTGATTCTGCCCGCCTTTCCACACACGCAACGAGGATACCGCTCGCCCTTCGGGGTAGAGCGGGACGGCTTCATAAGCCTGAAAACCCCAGTTGAGCAGTTTCCGCGATTCGTTGATGCGGCCCGCCTCGGAATCGGCGCCGAGGACCACCGACAACAAACGGCGCTGACCACGCAGCGCCGACGAAATCAGGCAATAACCGGCGGACTCGGTATGGCCGGTTTTCATGCCATCGACGCTCGGATCGAGCCAGAGCAGACGATTGCGGTTCGGCTGTTTGATCTTGTTGTAGGTAAATTCTTTCATCGAGTAATAGCGGCGATATTCCTCGGGGAAATCGCGGATCAGCGCCGCCGCCAGCAGCGATAAATCACGGGCCGTGGTGTAGTGCTGCGGATCGGGCAGACCGGTCGCGTTGCGAAAGCTGGTGCTCTTCATGCCCAGCCGCGCCGCTTCCCGGTTCATCTGCTGCGCGAAATTCTCCTCGCTGCCAGCGATGCCCTCGGCCAGCACGATACAGGCGTCGTTACCGGACTGGACGATAACGCCCTTGATCAGATCATCAACCGGCACTTGATTGCCGATCCGCACGAACATCTTGGAGCCGCCGGTGCGCCAGGCTTTTTCCGACACCGGCAGGGTCTGGCCGAGGCTGAGTGTTTTTTGATGCAATGCCGAAAAGGTCAGGTAAGCCGTCATCAACTTGGTAAGTGAAGCCGGGTCGAGCCGCTCGTCGGGTTTTTCAGCACTGAGCGCCTGGCCGGAGCCGACTTCCAGCAGCAGCCAGGATTTGGCGGCCAGCGTCAGCGGCGCAGGCTGTGTTTGCGCTACCGCCTGCGGCACAAAAAAGAGGGAGGCAACAAGAAAAAATATTCTTTGAAACAATGACATGGGAGTTTTTTGAGAAGCATTTGGGGATGGAATTATACTCCTCTGGCGACAGCCATTTGGACGCCCCTGCCGCTGGTGCGGCGCAATGACGCATCGACCGGATTTCCCGGCCTCAATGCCCCCACACGCGCAAACCGCGATGGGTGGCGAGAGCCTCGTAGTCGCGGTCGCTGTGCAGCAACAGATAATCGTGCTGGATGCAAAAAGCGGCCACCATCACGTCGATGGCGCTCCGCACGGTGACGCCAAGCGCGCGCAGACGGCGGTAATGCTCGGCGGCAGCGAGCGCCAGATCTTCGCCGCCGCAAGTCTCGACATGCAGGGTTTGCAACAACAGCCGCGCCTGACGCATCGCGCGTTCGTGGCGAAAACCGCGCAGCACTTCAAACAGCACCAGATCAGGCACGATCAGCCGCGTGTGACCGTCGTCGAGCAGGCGGCGAAGTTCAAATCTGGCGGGCGTTGGGCGACTGTTAAAGAAATCAATCCAGACACTGGAATCAACGACCAGCACGACTCGCCGCCTTCAGGTTTTTCTGGCTGTCGCTGGTAGAGCGGTCCGCTGCGGGTTTGACTTGATAGGGGACGCGGTCTTCATGCACGGACGGTGGCTTCGTCACTGCTTCGTCGTCTGGCGCGGGCTTTGTCCAGTCGATCGACTCGTCGCCTTCCCACTTCAACTTACCCTCCCATTTAAGAATTTCGCGGTAGGCCGCCTGCCGCGCGAGCAAGCGCAAACCGGCTTCTACGGTTTCTTTCTTGGTGGTGTAGGGGCCGGCGTGCATTGCCTGGGTGAGC
>JAITWU010000303.1 GCA_031285115.1 Azonexus sp.
TATCGCCGCCGCCTTGCTCAGAATGCTGCCACGCTGCCCGTGTTGCCTGCGCTTGAATGCAAGGCTACGTTTGTGACACAGTAAGATTAATCGCCGGTTCTGTAAACCATTGAGCGTTAAGGGAATTTGATGCTCTGGCCCTGGCTGAGTCCGCCGGGAGCAGGGCGATAGCCCCGGCATTCCTGCTAAAGTCCGCCCTTCTCTTTACCGCCACAGGTTTAACCCATGTTTTCAGGAATCATTGCCACAATTGGCCGCATTACCCAACTGGCACCGCGCGAGGCTGGCTCGCGTCTGACGGTCGATGCCGGTCGCCTCAGCCTCGACGATGTCGCGCTCGGCGACTCGATCGCCCACAACGGCGTCTGCCTCACCGTCGTCGGCAAAGCGGGCAATCAGTTCATGGTCGATGTTTCACGGGAAACATTTTCCTGCACCGTCGGCCTCGACGCCCCTGGCCCCGTCAATCTGGAAAAGGCGTTGCGCTTGAACGATGTCATCGGCGGCCACCTCGTCTCCGGCCACGTCGATGGCGTCGGCGAGGTGCTGCGCTTCGAGCCGGTCGGCGACAACCGCCTGCTGGTCATCCGCGCCCCGGCGGAACTCGCCCGCTACATCGCCCGCAAAGGTTCGATTGCCGTCGACGGCGTCAGCCTCACGACCAACACGGTCGATGGCGCGGTTTTTGCCATCAATCTCATTGCCCACACCCTCGAAAACACCACGCTCAACCGGCTGGCGGCGGGGGCCAAGGTCAATCTCGAAGTCGACCTCATCGCCCGCTACGTCGAGCGCATGGTCAGCGCCGCTCAGGGCTGACGGCGGCCCGGCGTTTGAGCGCCGAAGGCGGTATGCCTTTGAGGCGGATGAAGGCGCGGCGCATCCGTTCGACATCGCCGAAGCCGCATTGGCGGGCGACCTGCTGCACCGAGCCAGCGCCGCTTTCGAGGGCGACGCTGGCGGCTTCGACCCGCAGACGTTCGACGGCGCGCGCCGGTGTCGCGCCGATTTCCGCCGCAAAACAGCGAGCGAAATGTCTTTGGCTCAGGCACGCCTTGTCGGCCAGATCGTCGATGCTCAGGGGTTTGTCGAGATTGCTGCGGATGTAATCGAGCAGCCCGGCAAAGCGACCGCTCCCCATATCCATTTCGAGCAGGGCTGAATACTGGGATTGCCCGCCGGGGCGACGGTAATAGACGACGAGCTGGCGGGCCGCCTGACGGGCGATTCGCTCCCCCAGATCATCGGCAATCAGCGCCAGGGCCAGATCAATACCGGCGCTGATGCCCGCCGCAGTCCACAACGGGCCGTCGTTCACGTAGATGCGGTCGGCGTCGAGCGCGACGGCGGGAAAGCGGCGCTGGAAATCGGTGCTGTGCCGCCAGTGGGTCGTCGCCTTGCGGCCATCGAGCAGCCCGACCGCAGCCAGCAGGTAAGCGCCGGTGCAGACGCTGGCCATGCGCCGCGCCTGCCGTGAGAGATCAAGAATATAAGCCCGTGTTTCCGGGCAAGCCAGCGCTTCCCAGACGCCCGCGCCGCCAACCACCAGCACGGTATCGGCGGGCGGCGCGGCGGCAAAGGGGACGGTCAAAAACGCCACCCCGGACGAACTTTTGACCGCGCCGCCCGTCCGGCTGGTCAGATTCAAGGCATAGGCCCCCGGCTCGATCTGGTTGGCGGCCTCGAACGCGGCGACCGGCCCGGCCACGTCGAGCAACTGGAAATCGGGGCAAACGACAAAAACCAACGGGCGGGTCATGAGCGAACCTATGGCAGAAAACGAGGGAACTGCGTCTTTTTGACTGTAGCGCAGCGCGGCAATATCGCCAAACCGGCAACGCAAAAGGAACCCCGCATGAACCGCAACATTCTTCTACTGGCGCTCTCGCAGGCGGCGATGGTGACCACGATCAGTCTTTTCATCGCCTCATCGGCGCTGGTTGGCGGGCAACTCGCCGCGCCGGATCTGGCCACCGTGCCGCTGGCCGTGCAATATCTCGGAACACTCCTCACGCTCTATCCGGCGGCCCGGCTCATGCAACGCTTTGGCCGCCGCGCAATCTTTTTCGGCGGCGCCCTGATCGGCGCAATCGGTTTGGCTGGCGCGACGTTCGGCATCAAGACCGGCAGTTTCGTTGTATTTGCGGCGGCGGGCTTGCTGATCGGCGTTTTTGGCGCGGTCGGCCAGTATTACCGTTTCGCGGCGGTCGAATCGGTCGCGCCAAGCAAAAAGAGCCTCGCCATTTCGTGGACGCTGACCGGCGGCCTGCTCGCCGCCATCGCCGGGCCAACGCTTGCCCGCTGGACCAAAGACGCGCTGCAACCCGATTTCTTCGCCAGTTTTCTCACCCTCACCGGCATCGCGCTGCTGGCGGCGGCGCTGGCGACGGGCCTCAGGCTGCCGCCCATGACACGGAGAGAAAATTCGCAGGCGCAACGCTCATGGGCTGCAATCGCCAGTAATCCCCGGCTGGTGATGGCGATTTTCGCTGGCGTCGCAGGCTATGCCGTGATGGGCCTCCTGATGGCCGCGACGCCGTTGGCGATGGCGTCTTCGCGCTTCGATTTTGCGCAGACCGCCATCGTCATCCAGTGGCACGTCGTCGCCATGTTCGCGCCGTCGTTTTTCACCGGGGCGCTGATCCAGAGAATCGGCGTTTTGCCGGTCATGTTGCTCGGCTGCCTTCTCAATCTCGCCAGCATTGGCGTCAGCCTGAGCGGCAGCGAGCTGTGGCGCTTCGAGCTGGCGCTGATTCTGCTCGGCGTCGGCTGGAATTTTCTCTACGTCGGCGCAACCGCCCTGCTCACCTAAAATTGCCGCCAGGAAGAAAGCGCCCGCGTGCAGGCGCTCAACGATACCTGCATCTTTCTCGGCGTCACGCTCGCCACGCTGTTTTCCGGCAAGCTGGTCAATGCCCTTGGCTGGCAAACGGTAAACCTCTACACTGGCCTGCCGATTGCGCTACTGGTCAGCGGCCTCTTGCTGCTGATGCGGCGGACTGATTAACCGAGATACGCCGCCAGCACCCGTTCATCCTTCTGCAAATCGGCTGGCGCGCCAGCGACGGCGATTCTGCCGCGCTCCATGACGTAGGCGTAATCGGCGACTTCGAGGGCGCTCCGGGCGAACTGTTCGACCAGCAGCAGGGTGATCCCGGCTTCCTTGAGGCGGCGGATGGTGGCGAAAACTTCCTGGACGATGACCGGGGCCAGGCCCATCGACGGCTCATCGAGCAGCATGACCCGGGGTTGCGCCATGAGCGCCCGGCCAATGGCGAGCATCTGCTGCTCGCCGCCGGAAAGCGTGCCAGCCGCCTGGGCGCGGCGCTCCCTGAGGCGGGGAAAGAGGGCGTAAACCTTGTCGAGATCGGCTTCCGCCTTCTTTTTGAAGCCGAAGAAACCGGGCAGGCGGCGATAAGCGCCGAGCAGCAGATTGTCTTCGACCGACAGCGGGCCGAACACCTTGCGGCCTTCCGGCGAATGGGCGAGACCGAGGCGGGCGATGCGGGCGGCGCTGTAACCGGCGACGGACTTGCCAGCGAGGCTGACCACCCCGGCGCTCGGTTTGATGAGGCCGGAAATGGCGCGCATGGCAGTGGTTTTACCGGCCCCGTTGGCGCCGATGAGGGCAACGACCGCGCCTTCCCTGACTTCGAGATTGACGCCGTTCAACACTTCGGCGCCGCCGTAACCGGCATGGAGATTTTCGACTTTGAGCATGTTTGCTGACTCCCCGGTCAAGCCGCCGCGCCGAGGTAAGCCTCGACCACTTTAGGGTTGCGCTTGACCTCGTCGGCAGTGCCTTCGGCGATGATCTGACCGCCATCGAGAACAGTGACGGTATCGCACAGGGCGCTGACGACATCCATATGGTGTTCGATGAGGACGATGGCGATGCCGCGACCGTGGATGCGGCGGATGATGTCGACCAGTTGATGAGCGTCGGGATGCGCGAGACCGGCGGCGGGTTCATCGAGAATCAAAAGGCGCGGCTTTCGCGCCAGAGCGCGGGCGATTTCGAGAAAACGCTGAGCGCCGTAGGTCAAATCCCTGGCCCGCACCCGCGCCTGATTTTCGAGGCCAACCAGTTGCAGGAGAGCGAGAGCGTCGGCCTGCGCCCGTCGTTCCTCGCCCCGGGCAAAACCGAGCAGCACCAGCGGCCACGGCATCCGGTAGGTGTCGCGCAGGGCGACCATGACGTTGTCGAGCGCCGACAGTTCGCCGAACAGTTGCAGATTCTGAAAAGTCCGCGCGACGCCCGCGCCAGCGACGCGATAGAGGCTGCCAACCGGCAGGGGCAGGCCATCGAGCAGCAATTGGCCGCCGCTTGGCGCGTAAAGGCCGGAAATGACATTGACCGCCGTCGACTTGCCGGAACCGTTGGGGCCGATCAAGCCATGCACCGTGCCCGCCTTGACCGCCATATCGACGCCATCGACCGCCTTGATGCCGCCGAAATGGCGTTTGAGTCCGCGCAATTCAAGGAGCGTCGCGCCATCGACCGGCTGCATCGGCAGCACCGCATCGAGCTGGCTGGCCGCTGGCAGGGGCGCGGCGGGAACGCGGAAAATCCGCGTCAGCAGCTTGCCAGCAAAGCCCATCAAGCCTTCGGGCAGGCCGACCACGACGGAAAACAGCATCAGGGCGAAAATGGCTTTGCGCCAATCCTCGGTATGTTCAACCGTAAAACTGCCGACGACCAGCAGGATCATCGCCACGACCGGCGCCAGACTCTGGAAGCGCAGCGCCGTCTTGTCCCGGAAGCCGCCCAACATGCCGAGCAGCGCAATGGCCAGGCCGATGACGGAAAAAACGCGGAACAGGGTGGCGCTGGACAGGAGATTGGGCAAGAGGACGATGAAAGCCGCGCCGACAACCGCGCCCCACAGGCTCTTGCGCCCGCCGAGGACGACGCCGAGAAGCAGGATGACCATCAGCTCATAGGTAAAGCTGTGCGGCTGCAAATACCGGAAATCGAAGGCGTAGAGGCCGCCAGCCAGCCCGCCCAGGGCCGAGCCGAAGGCAAAGGCGATGACCTTGTGGCGGTAAGCGCCGACGCCCATCGCATCGGTAGCGATCGGGCTGTCGCGCAGCGCCTCGAAAGCGCGGCCCCATTGCGAGGAAAGAAGGTTTTTCATGCCCAGCCAGACCAGCGCCAGCAGCCCGACGCACAGCCAGTAAAACCCGGCGGCGTCGAGCGTCTGCCCAAACAGCGCCGGACGCGCCAGCGACAGCCCCTGCGCGCCCTGGGTCAGATCTTCCCATTC
>JAITWU010000007.1 GCA_031285115.1 Azonexus sp.
TCTATAGCTTGTATTATTGCCATCAGTTCATCAAAACTTTCGATTTGAGGTCTGGGGAGTCCGATTAACTTGTTACCCATGTCTGCTCACAGGTGTTACCTATGTGGCCAGTCTATACAGGGAGAGGGGAGTATCGGACGCTGCGACCATGTCGATTCATGCGATTGTCATTCATGCGATTGCCCTGATCAATCGCGGAAATTGCCGTATTTGATCGGAAAATCCGTAATCGACTTTTTGATGAGCGCGATGCACGCCTGCAAATCGTCGCGCTTGGCCCCCTGAACGCGCACGGCGTCGCCCTGGATGGAAGCCTGCACCTTGAGTTTGGCGTCTTTGACCAACTTGACGATTTTCTTCGCCATCTCGCTTTCGATGCCGAGCTTGATCTTCAACTCCTGCTTCACCTTGTTGCCGGAAATCTTCTGCACCGGCTGCAAATCGAGGCGCTTGGTGCTCTCGGCTTCCTTCTTTTCCATGGCCGGGAAAAGAATGTCCTTGATCTGGTCGAGCTGAAAGTCGGAATCGCCCCACAGGGTGATGAGTTTATCTTTCTCGTTCAGCTCGACTTTGGCGCTGGTGCCCTTGAAGTCGTAGCGGTTGTCGATCTGGCGGGCGGCAACGTCGATGGCGTTCTTCAAAGCCACCATGTCGGCTTCGGAGGTGAAATCAAAAGACGGCATTTCAGATTCCCCAGAATTTTTCGAGAATGCTTTTGGCGATAAAGCCGACCATGCCGAAAGCCAGCACGAAGAACAGCACAAAGGTGCCCGTCTTGCCAGCTTTCGATTTCCAGGCAATTTCGCCAATGATGAAGAGCATGAAAAGGATGAAGGCACCCACACCCCAGGTCGAGAAAAAATCGGAGATTTGTGCCTCGGTGAAGCCAAACAGGGTGCCGTCTTCCATCGCTTACCCCTTCGCTTTGCGCGCCCGCAGATTGGCGGCGATCCGCATCCGCAGCGCATTGAGTTTGATAAAGCCGCCCGCATCCTTCTGGTCGTAAGCCCCGGCGTCGTCCTCGAAGGTGGCGATGGTCGGGTCAAACAGGGAGTCCGTTTTGGAATCGCGCCCGGCGATGATGACATTGCCCTTGTAGAGCTTGACGCGCACCGTGCCGTTCACATTCTGCTGCGTGTGGTCGATCAGCGTTTGCAGCGCGACCCGCTCGGGACTCCACCAGTAGCCGTTGTACACGAGGCTGGCATAGCGCGGCATGAGGTCGTCCTTCAAGTGGGCGACTTCGCGGTCGAGGGTGACCGATTCGATAGCGCGGTGGGCGCGCAGCATGATCGTGCCGCCGGGCGTTTCGTAACAGCCGCGCGATTTCATGCCGACATAACGGTTTTCGACCAGATCGAGGCGGCCAATGCCGTGCTTGCCGCCGAGTTCGTTGAGTTTGGCAAGCGTTTGGGCGGGCGTCAGGCGCTGGCCGTTGATGGCGACGATGTCGCCTTTTTCATAATCGAGGTCGATGTATTCCGCCGCGTCCGGCGCGGCTTCGGGCGAGACGGTCCACCGCCACATGGATTCTTCGGCCTCCGCCGCCGGGTCTTCGAGGTGGCGGCCTTCGTAGGAAATGTGCAGCAGGTTGGCGTCCATCGAATAGGGCGAGCCGCCCTGCTTGTGCTTCATCTCGACCGGAATGCCGTGCAGCTCGGCGTAAGCGAGCAGTTTTTCGCGCGACAGGAGATCCCACTCGCGCCACGGCGCAATGATTTTGACGCCCGGCTTCAAGGCGTAAGCGCCCAGTTCAAAACGCACCTGATCGTTGCCCTTCCCGGTGGCGCCGTGCGAAATGGCGTCGGCCCCGGTCTGGTTGGTGATGTCGATGAGGCGCTTGGCGATCAGGGGGCGGGCAATCGAGGTGCCGAGCAGGTATTCGCCTTCATAAACCGCATTGCAGCGGAACATCGGGAAAACGAAATCGCGGACAAATTCTTCGCGCAAGTCGTCGATGAAGATGTTTTCCGGCTTGATGCCGAATTTAAGCGCCTTGGCCCGCGCCGGTTCAAGTTCTTCACCCTGCCCGAGATCGGCGGTGAAAGTCACGATTTCGCAGTGATAGACATCCTGCAACCACTTGAGAATCACCGAAGTATCAAGACCGCCGGAATAGGCCAGGACGACTTTTTTCACATCACTCATTTCTTTTCCTCTAACAGTTTCAAATTGCTCAAGACACTCCCCTCGCCCTTGATGGGAGAGGGGCCGGGGGAGAGGGTGAAAGCGCGCCGAAAGCGCCAGCCCCCTCTCCCCAACCCCTCAACCACGAGGGGAGAGGGGCTATTCATTTATTTAACACACCCCAGCACCAGATACTCCAGCAGCGCCTTTTGCGCGTGCAGGCGGTTTTCGGCTTCGTCCCAGACGACCGATTGCGGGCCGTCGATCACTTCCGCCGTGACTTCCTCGCCACGGTGTGCGGGCAGGCAGTGCATGAACAGCGCCTCCCGATTGGCGACGGCCATCATTTCGGCGTCGACGCACCAGTCGGCAAAGGCTTTCATGCGCGCTTCGTTTTCGGCTTCAAAACCCATCGACGTCCACACGTCGGTATTGACGAGATCGACGCCGCGACAGGCTTCCATCGGATCGGCAAAAATCCGGCAGCGGGCCGGGTCGATTTCCCCAACCAGATCGGGATTCAAGCCATACCCCGGCGGCGTCGACACATGTACTTTGAAATCAAGGACTTCGGCAGCCTGCAACCAGGTGTTGCACATATTGTTGGCGTCCCCCACCCAAGCCACGGTTTTGCCCTGAATATCGCCGCGATGCTCAATGTAGGTGTAAATGTCGGCAAGAATCTGGCAGGGGTGGTACTCGTTGGTCAGACCGTTGATGACCGGCACGCGCGAATTGGCGGCGAAACGCTCGATGATGTCCTGCTCGAAGGTGCGGATCATCACAATATCGCTCATGCGCGAAATGACCTGCGCCGCATCCTCGACCGGCTCGCCGCGCCCGAGTTGCGAATCGCGGGTGTTCAAATAAATCGCCGCGCCGCCCAGTTGCTGCATCCCGGCCTCGAACGACAGCCGCGTGCGGGTACTGGCTTTCTCAAAAATCATCACCAGCGTCCGGTCGCTGAGCGGCCAGTATTTCTGGTAAGACTTGAACTGCTCCTTGATCCAGCGCGTGCGCTCGAAGACGTAATCGAACTCCTCGCGCGAGAAATCCTTGAATTGCAGGAAATGTCTGATCGCCATGATTCAGGCCGCCAAAAATTCCCGGATCAGCGGCGTTACCCGCGCCACCAGTTCGCGCGCCTCGGCGTCGGCGAAAATGAGCGGCGGCAGCAAGCGGATCACGCGCTCCGCCGTGACATTGATCAACAACCCCGCCGCCAGCGCCTGGCCGACCAGTTCGCCGCAAGGCCGGTCGAGTTCGATGCCGATCATCAAACCGCTGCCGCGAATCTCGACCACGCCCTTGACGCCCGCCAGCGCCTCGCCAAACAACTGGCGGATCAAAGCGCCCGTGCGGGCGGCGTTGGCGAGCAGCCCGTCTTCTTCGATGACCGCGATAGTCGTCAGCGCCGCCGCGCAGGCCAGCGGATTGCCGCCAAAGGTCGAACCATGATTACCCGGCCCGAACAACGCAGCCGCCTTGCCACCCGCGAGGCAAGCGCCAATCGGCACGCCAGCAGCCAGCCCCTTGGCCAGCGTCGCAATATCCGGCTGGACGCCAACCTGCTGATAACCGAACCACTTGCCGGTGCGGCCCATGCCGCATTGCACCTCGTCGCAGATCATCAGCCAGCCCTTGCTGTCGCACAACTGGCGCACGCCCTGGTAATAGGCTGGATCGACCAGATGAATGCCGCCTTCGCCCTGAAGCACCTCGAACATCACGGCGACGACATTCTTGTTATGTTCGGCGATGGCGCGGATAGCTTCCAGATCGCCATACGGCACCCGGACAAAGCCCGCCACCAGCGGCTCGAAACCGGCCTGGGTCTTGCGGTTGCCGGTAGCCGAGAGCGTCGCCAGCGTGCGCCCGTGAAACGCCTTTTCCATGACGATGATGGTCGGCAGATCAATCCCCTGCTTATGCCCGTAAAAGCGCGCCAGCTTGATCGCCGCCTCATTGGCCTCGGCACCGGAATTGCCGAAAAACGCTTCCCGCATTCCGGAAAGATCACACAGCTTGTCGGCCAGTTGCTCCTGTTCTCCGATGCGATAGAGATTGGACGTATGCAGCAGCCGCCCGGCCTGTTCGGCAATCGCCGCCACCAGCCGGGGATGCGCGTGGCCGAGCGTGGACACGGCGATACCGGCGAGCGCGTCGAGATATTCCCGCCCTTCGCCATCAAAAACCCGGCAGCCCCGCCCGTGCGTAAACGTCACCGGCAAGCGGGCGTAGGTATTCATCAGATGCGACATCAAGACAACCCCATAAAACAAAAACGGCGGCCATTGCCGCCGAAAATTGATTGACTTCGTGAACCACTCAAACAGACAAACATTGTCCGAAAGAGTTGCAGAAAACAGGATGTTAAGTCAAAAATAGGGCCTTGTATAGAACAGCTAAAACCATGCGCATCGCCATTTTCAATCAAAAGGGAGGCGTCGGAAAAACGACGACCGTGCTCAATCTCGGTGCCGCTCTCCACCGCGCCGGACAACGCTCGTTGCTCCTCGATCTCGATCCGCAGGGGCATCTTTCCAGCATCCACGGGCAAGCGCCGAGCGAAGCCAGCCGCAGCCTGTTTGCTTTCTATCAGGACAACACCAGCCTCGACGAACTGGTCATTGATTGGCCGCACATCGGCCAATTGATCCCGGCGCACCAGCAACTCATCAAAGTCGACTCGATTTTCGGCAAGGGGCCTGCCGTTCTCAACAAACTGCGCCTTGGCCTCGACGCGATGGCCGACTGCCCGCCCGAGCGCCCCTGTCTCATCGACTGCTGCCCCTACATCGGCGTCCTCGCCCTCAACGCCATTTTCGCCTGCGACAGCCTGATCATCCCGATTTCGACCGACTATCTCTCACTTCAGGCCGCCGAACAGATCACCCGCACCCTGCAAGTGCTGGAGCCGGTCATCAAACGCCGCGTCGAGCGCCGCTATCTACTCACCCGCTTCGACCGCCGCCGCAAAATGAGTGAGGACATCCGCCAGAAACTGCGCGAACGCTATGGCGACGAAGTACTCGACACGGTAATTTCCGAAAACGTCACTGTCGCCGAAAGCCCCTCGCTCAACCAGGACGTTTTCCGCCACAACGCCGCCAGCCCGGGCGCCCGCGACTACCAGAGCCTGCTCGCCGAACTGGTCGCCCGCAGCAACCTCACGGCGCCGTAATCAGGTCGACGACATCCTCGTAATTGAGGTGCCCGTTCCGCCCGAGCGGCGACGAGGGCAATACCCGGCATTGCAGCACTTCGCAATCCCGATACATGCGGCACAACTTCTCCTTTGCCTCTGTCTCGTCGCGGCCAAAAAGGGAGAGATTCTCAACCAGAACGCCACTGCGCGTGCGGATGCGAAATTGATATTTCTCGGCCATGAAATTCCTCGCAAAACACCGATAGATCATTAGATTAGGCGAAGTATATGCAGTAAATTCTACAAAAACAATCCAGCCCATTCATATCAAAGGAATTTTTGGGCTTGGACAGCCAATCGGCCACCTTCCTGGCCCTTCTGTTAAAATAAGAAAAGTAACAATTGCACAGCCCCACTTGCAGAGAAAAATAATGACAAAGCCTGACATGCCCTCCTTCATCATCATTGGCATCACCAGGCAAGGCGCGAGATTCCGCCCCAGCGACTGGGCCGAACGACTCTGCGGCGTCATGTCGGTATTTGGCGTCGAACGCAAGATGAAATACTCCCCCTACGTCGGGCCATGCCACTACGACGGTCAAAAAGCCGTTTTCGTCGATGGTCGCCTCGCCGAAATCGAGCCGATGGCCTACCGCTTCATGCTCAACTTCGCCCACGACAACGATTTGCAAATCATTGACGGCGTCTGCCCCGGCGACAAAAAATCACATTAGGGCGGTTGCGTTTTATAGCTGTACTATTAAACGCAAGTCGATTTTGCCGGGCTGTTGCACGAAGCTCATCCGTCACAACCAGCAAGGCTCGATCGTCCCTCGCCCCCTTGGGGGAGAGGGAAAGAGGGAGAGCAACTGTGTTCCCCGTCCAGTATTTTTCAAACATGGTTGGCCTGTTGATAGTCAGGTTGCCAGGGAATCCCGGACTTGATGATGGCATTGAGGACGGTCAGCAGTTTGTGCA
>JAITWU010000015.1 GCA_031285115.1 Azonexus sp.
CACCCCGACCGCCCCGCCGCCCCCCAACCGCGCCGAAATCGCCCACGACATCGCCCGCCGCGTCGAACAGCGCCTCGCCGCCGAACTGCCCCGTCTGGTCGCCGCCGCCGTCGCCGACTATCTCGCCGGGCAGGACAACCGCCACTGACAGGGCAATCGCGTGAATGATGATTGCATGAGCGGGCATGTCTGACAGCGCCCGACACTCCCCTCTCCCTTGATGGGAGAGGGGCCGGGGGAGAGGGTGAAGCGATGGAAAGAGCGCTTTCGGTCATTTTCCCCCTCTCCCCTCTCCCGCGAGGGGAGAGGGGCTTTGGGCGGTAGTCGGAAACGATTGTCGCCATTGAGCAAGCGCCAAAAGCATTCATGCGATTGCCCTCTGAGGGTCAAGCAGTAAAAAAAGCGCCTCCGGTATAATCGCCGCCTTTTTCTCTTTTCCCGCGCCGCTCATGGAACTCGCCAAAGCCTTTGAACCCGCTGAAATTGAACGCCGCTGGTATCCCGCCTGGGAAGCTGCCAATTACTTCGCCGCTGGCGTCGATCCGGACAATAAAGACAATTTCTGCATCCTCCTGCCGCCGCCCAATGTCACCGGCACGCTGCACATGGGGCATGGCTTCAACCAGACCTTGATGGATGCGCTGACCCGTCATTACCGGATGAAGGGCAACAATACCCTGTGGCAGCCGGGCACCGACCATGCCGGTATCGCCACACAGATTGTCGTCGAGCGTCAACTCGACGCCCAGGGCGTTTCCCGCCACGATCTGGGGCGCGACAAGTTCCTGGAAAAAGTCTGGGAATGGAAAAAATATTCCGGCGACACCATCACCCGCCAGATGCGCCGCCTCGGCGCTTCGCCCGACTGGCGGCGCGAACGCTTCACGATGGATGCCGGGTTGAACCGCATCGTCACCGAAACCTTCGTCCGCCTCTACAACGAGGGCCTCATTTATCGCGGCAAGCGCCTGGTCAACTGGGACCCGGTGCTGCATACGGCGGTGAGCGACCTCGAAGTGGCGCAGGAAGAAGAAGACGGCTTCCTGTGGCACATCCGCTACCCGCTGGCCGATGGCTCCGGCAGCCTGACGGTCGCCACGACGCGGCCCGAAACCATGCTGGGCGACACGGCGGTGATGGTGCATCCCGATGATGAACGCTACCAGTCGCTGATCGGCAAAACCGTCAAACTGCCGCTTACGGAACGCGAAATTCCCATCATCGCCGACCCTTACGTCGATCTCGCCTTCGGCACCGGCTGCGTCAAAGTCACCCCGGCGCACGATTTCAACGACTACGCCGTCGGCCAGCGGCACAAGCTGCCGCTCATCCCGATCCTGACCCTGGACGCCAAAATCAACGACAACGCGCCGCAAAAATATCGCGGCCTCGACCGCTTTGCGGCCCGCGCCGCCGTGGTCGCCGATCTCGACGCCCAGGGCCTCCTCGAAAAAACCGACAAGCACAAACTCAAAGTGCCGCGCGGCGACCGCACCGGCGTCGTCATCGAACCGATGCTCACCGACCAATGGTTCGTCGCCATGTCGCAACCCGGCGCCGATGGCAAAAGCATCACGCAAAAGGCGCTCGACGTGGTCGCCAGCGGCGAAATCCGCTTCTACCCGGAAAACTGGGTGAACACCTACAACCAGTGGCTCAACAATATTCAGGACTGGTGCATCTCGCGCCAACTGTGGTGGGGCCACCAGATTCCCGCCTGGTATGGCGATGACGGCCAGTGCTACGTCGCCCGCAACGCCGAAGAGGCCCGCGCCGCCGCCGCCAGGGCAGGCTACAACGGCCCCCTGAAGCGCGACGACGATGTCCTCGACACCTGGTTTTCCTCCGCCCTGTGGCCCTTTTCGACCCTCGACTGGACGGGCGATACGGCTGCCGACGCGGCCAACCCGCTGCTCACGCAATATCTGCCCTCCTCGGTGCTCGTCACCGGCTTTGACATCATCTTCTTCTGGGTGGCGCGCATGGTCATGATGACCACGCACATCACCGGCAAAATCCCCTTCAAGCACGTTTATGTGCACGGCCTCATCCGCGACGCCGAAGGCCAGAAGATGAGCAAATCCAAAGGGAATGTCCTCGATCCGATTGATCTCATCGACGGCATCGGCCTCGAAGCGCTGGTCGAAAAACGCACTTTCGGCCTGATGAACCCGAAAGACGCCGAAAAAATCGCCAAAAAAACGCGCAAGGAATTCCCCGACGGCATCCCCGCCTTCGGCGTCGATGCCCTGCGCTTCACCTTCGCTTCGCTTGCTTCGCCTGGCCGCGACATCAAATTCGACCTCGGTCGTTGCGACGGCTACCGCAACTTCTGCAACAAACTGTGGAACGCCACGCGCTTCGTCCTCATGAACGTCGAAGGCCACGACCTCGCCCTCGACCACCAGCAACTGCCCGGCGGCGCTTGCGCCATCCCCGAAAAAGCCCCTCTCCCCTCGCGGGAGAGGGGTTGGGGAGAGGGGGAGCAGCCTCTCCAACCGCCCCCCTCTCCCTCTTTCCCTCTCCCTCAAGGGGAGAGGGACGATCGCGCCGGGTTGGCAGTACCGCCTGCGGGCGACGCTCCCCGCCTCGACTTCAGCTTTGCCGACCGCTGGATCGTCAGCCGCCTGCAACGTCTCGAAGCCGAGATGGAACAGCATTTCACCGACTACCGTTTCGATCTGCTTGCCCAGGCGCTCTACAAATTTGTCTGGGACGAGTTCTGCGACTGGTATCTCGAAATCGCCAAAGTACAGATGCAAACCGGCAGCGACGCCCGCCAGCGCGCCGCCCGCCGCACCCTCGTGCGCGTCCTCGAAGCCGTGCTGCGCCTTGCCCACCCGCTGATTCCCTTCATCAGCGAAGAACTCTGGCAAGTCGTCGCCCCCATCGCGGGCCGCAAAACGCACGACACCATCATGCTCGCCCGCTGGCCGGAAGCCGACCTCACCCGCCTCGACCCCGCCAGCGAAGCCAAAATCGAGCGTCTCAAGGCGCTCACCTCCGCCTGCCGCAACCTGCGCGGCGAAATGAACCTCTCGCCCGCCCAGCGGATGCCGCTGCTCATCGCGGGCGGCGGCCCGGAAATCGCCGACTTCGCCCCCATCCTCGCCGCGCTCGGCAAACTCTCCGCCGTAGAGATCGTCAGCGAACTGCCTAAAGACACGGTCGCCCCGGTTGCCGTCGTCGGCGAAACCAGCCTCATGCTCAAGGTCGAAATCGACATCGCCGCCGAAAAAGAGCGGCTCAACAAGGAACTCGCCCGGATCGACGGCGAAATCGCCAAAGCGCAGAAAAAACTCACCACCCCGAGCTTCGTCGAACGCGCTCCGGAGGCCGTCGTCGCCCAGGAACGCGCCCGACTGGTCGATTTCGCCAGCCTCCACGAAAAAGTCGCGGCGCAGTTGGCCAAACTGCAATAAGCATTTCGCGGCGTTCAGACGAAAACCCAAAGCCCGCGCGAAATAGCGGGCCGCCATCCAACAGGCGTGGCGAGGTGGACAGCGTAAGGTCAGGCAGGCAAATCAAGGCGGTGGTTTTGATCCTCCCTGTTGCGCAGCAACGGGGAGGGGGACCATGCGCAGCATGGTGGAGGGGTAAATCACTTTAACTTCTGCCGCTTACCCCTCCACCACCCGCTACGCGGGCGGTCCCCCTCCCCATTCTGCGAATGGGGAGGATCTTCAAACCTTGGGCTTCTGCAACTGACTCGTCCATTATCCAAGTGTCTGGTTGTCTATTGTTGCGGCTATAGATGCGCCCCAAACTGCCTGACCGTCCAGCGCACGACGCTGGCGCGATCTTTTTGCGCCTGCGGCGCTTGCCGAATCTTCCAGGGCGTGGTCATGCTACGGTTTCAGCCTGTTCTTCGGCAATGATTTTGGCCGCTTCGGCGCGGAAGTCGTCAGCCCAGACATCGGCGTTGGCAAACTCGGTGAACTTGCCAGCCTCAATTTCATCAATCCCCACTTGCACTGCCTCGCGCAAGGCTTTGAGCCGGGCGGCGTTTTCAAGCTCGCGCTGTTCCACCACGCGCAAGCCTTCGCGCAGCACTTCGCTGGCGTTCTGGTAGCGCCCGACCTTGACCATGTGGTCAATGAAAGCGGCCTGGTGGTCGGTAATGACGACGTTGCGGGTAGGCATGGTTTTTCTCCGGTCGAATGATTGGCAGATTATGCCATTTGGCGCAGGCAAGATCAAAAAACCTGAGGAAGCGCGCTGAACAGCACCCGCTTGGCGTCTGGGCGGGGGCCGCTCCAGGCGAAGCGGGTCATGGCGAGCGTGGCGAAAATCGAGAAATATGCCACTGGTCTGCTTTATTTTTTACAAAATAATGACAATTGGATTATTAAAATGTGAGCATTTGTGAGCTTTCTCACCTGTAAATTCAGTTACCCTATGCCTCGGATTTCGGGACGATCCTGTTCCGGGAGCAGACGCCCATTTGTCATAATGACTCGCTCAGATGAATCACGCATACAAAACCGTTTGTTACCGCGCTCCGGGGTGTTTGGCGGGCTGTAGCGCCAATCAGCGCGGCGAAGAAAATAACAAAAATATCACAAATACCCCCCCCTCAAAAAAATAACAATAACAACTTCCCCGGCATTACCTTGAAGCATCTTGCAGTTTTGTCGCAGCCTGTCGCCAGCGGGATGGGGCGGCTATCAAGCCGGTCCTTGAATGCCGGTGGCCGCGCCGGGTGCGTGGGAGCGGCATCCCGCTGCCTGGCTGTTGCATTTGACGCTGCGGGCAGCGTTTTGCCGCCCGTATTCATACGGATGCCGGTTAACCCGTTGACTCAAGGGCCGGGTCAGTAACGACTAAAAGGAGGGAGTATGTTCGGATTATTCAAGCACGAAGGTGCGCAACAAAATTTGGCTGCCGTTCATCAGACAGAGGAACGGATAGCCCAACTGGAAGCGGAAAATCGCGCCTTGCGCGCTGATTGCGCCGCTTTTGAAGCGAGCGCCGCCGCCGCGCAAACATACAGCGAATGGCTGAAAAACGTGCTGAACAATGCTTTCGGCTTGCAAAGCATGTTAACCAATATCCAAAGTTCGGCGCGGACATTGTCAGAAGAGTTGCAAGAAGAAGAACATACGTTTCGCAATGGCGCGGAGGCGTCTCAATCTTCCGCCGGCGTTCTGGTTTCCGGGGTGACGAGCATGTCCAGAACAGCGACGAACATTGCCGGAAACATGACCGCCCTCGACGATCAGGTCGGCGAAATCACCAACATCCTTGACGCCATCAAGGAAATCGCCGACCAGACCAATCTCCTTGCCCTCAACGCCGCCATCGAGGCGGCGCGGGCCGGTGACGCTGGCCGGGGCTTCGCGGTGGTGGCCGATGAAGTGCGCAAACTGGCGGAAAAATCAGCCAAGGCGGCCAAGGCCATTGACAGCATCGTCGGCGGCGTGCGCACCGGCATTCACATGGCCTCCGGCTCAGTCAGCGAAATGTCGGAAGAAGCCAACCGGCTGGCGGCTTCCAGCGGCGAAGTCAGCGCATCCCTCAGCACCCTCGGCAATTCTCTGGTCAATGCCAGCGGCGTCATCAAAACTTCCGCCCATCGTTCCTGGATGGATCTGCTCAAAATTGACCATGCGCTATTCCGGCTCAATTTGTACATCGGCGTGGTGAACAATCTTCAGGAATACCAATG
>JAITWU010000036.1 GCA_031285115.1 Azonexus sp.
GAGGGGGACCATGCGAAGCATGGTGGAGGGGTATAACTTCCGCCGCCAACCCCTCCACCACCCGCTACGCGGGCGGTCCCCCTCCCCATTGGCTGCGCCAATAGGGAGGATCGAAAACCACGGTGGCTCCAAGATCCTCCCCGTTGCGAAGCAATGGGGAGGGGGACCATGCGAAGCATGGTGGAGGGGTAGACGAGCGCGAAGTCATGGTTGGCTTATTGACGGGCAAGTTCTCAGCACTGCGTTGAAATTATTCCATTTTCAGATCAAGCGAGTAGGCGAAGACGAAGCGCAGACAGTGCTATCGCACGGCAAGCGAAGTCGACAAAGTAATCGTTTGATCTGGAAATGGAATGACAGGGAATTTGATGCTCTGGCCCTACCCGGCAACCGGGAGGATTCAAGCTCTCCTGAGCGGTTTGCCCGCCGCTGGCGTCAAGCCGTCGGCCAGCCGGGCGCGTAGCTGGCCGCAAGCGCCTTCGACATCTTGCCCTGCTGACTGCCGCAGGCGGGTGAGGATGCGGCGGCGATTGAGGCTCTCGGCGAGCGCCGCCGCCTGCTCGGCTGTCGGGCGCTGGTAGCCGCTGCCAGCGACCGGGTTGTAGGGGATCAGATTCATCATCGCGTATTTGCCCGTTAGCAAACGGACGATGGCGTCCATTTCGGCCTCGTTGTCATTGACGCCAGCGAGCAGCGTCCATTGATACTGAATCGGATGGCCGACGGCGCGGGCATAGGTTTCGCCCAGTTCGACGAGTTCCGCCGGGTCGATGCGCGGGGCGTTGGGCAAAAGGCGGGCGCGCAGTTCGGGATCGGCGCTGTGCAGCGAAATCGCCAGCGCCGGTTTGACGGTTTGCCGTGGCAGACGCTCAAACACCCGGCGGTCGCCAACCGTCGAAAAAACCAGATTTTTGTGGCCGAAATTACCCGCCGTGCCAAGCAGGTCGATGGCATCGAGCACATTGTCGAGATTGTGCGCCGGTTCTCCCATGCCCATGAAGACGACGCGCCGCAGCGGACGGCGGGCGCGGGCGGCGACTGTCTGGGCGACGATTTCGCCGCTCGTCAATTGACGCAAAAGGCCGCTCTGGCCGGTCATGCAAAAGCGGCAACCGACGGCGCAGCCGACCTGGGTCGAAACGCACAAGCCATCACGCGGCAGCAGCACGCTTTCGACCGTTTGACCGTCGGCCAGATCGACCAGCAGGCGGGCCGAGCCATCGACGCCGGGGTGTTCGCTGCGGATGCGGGCCAAAGCCGCGAGACGTTCGGCCAGCGCCGGCAGCGCCCGGCGCAAGGCCAGTGGCAAAAAATCCGCCGCCGCTTGCTGGCGCGGCCCGGCAGCCAGTGGCCGGGCGGCTGTCCAGGCGCGTAACAGGCGCTCTTCGTGCAGGGGACGAGCGCCGTGGTCGCGCAGCATCTGGCGGATGTCGCTGATATTCATTTGATTTTGGCCCCGGCTTGAGCGGCTTCGCGCTGCGCTTTGGCCCGCGCCATCGCCGCCTGAATGATGGCGGCGCGGGCTGTTTTTTCCGCTTCGGCCACCTCAACCGCCTCGGTTTTTGGCCCGCTGCCCTGACGGCTGGCTTGCGCGGTGGCGGCGGCTAGTCGCGCAGTTTTTTCCGCTTTTTCACGCGCGGTGTGGAATTCTTTGAAGGTAAAGCGCGCCCGCGCCTGATCGGCGGCTTTTTTCCAGTCGCCAGATGCGCCAGTCGGCAGCATATTGACGCACACGGTCGGGCAGGGCGGCAGGCACAGTTCGCAGCCGGTGCACCAGGCGGCGACAACAGTGTGCATCTGCCGCGCCGCGCCAATGATGGCGTCTACCGGGCAAGCCTGAATGCACAGCGTGCAGCCGATGCAGGCGGCTTCGTCAATGCGGGCGATGGCCGGTGGTTTTTCCGGCAGCGCCAGCGGCGTCGCCGGGCGGCCAAGCAGGGCGGCCAGCCGCCGCACGCCAGCAGCGCCGCCCGGCGGACATTGGTTGATCGCCTCGCCCTGGGCAATTGCCGCCGCATAGGGCTGGCAGCCCGCGTAACCGCACTGGCCGCATTGCGTTTGCGGCAGCAGGGCGTCGATCTGCTCGATCAGCGCCTCATCTTTGGTTTTTACCGGGGGCGAAGCAATCATGCCGGATGCAATTCTTCCCGGATGACCTGACGCAGCGCCGCAAGCGTCAGCGGCTCGTCATTGCTGGCGATGGCGCGCAGGGCTTCATTGATGAGCGTCTGATAACCTTTGCCCTGCGCTGCGGCGCGGGCGCGGAAAGTATCGAGCACGGCATCATCAACCCAGATCGTGATGCGCCTTTTGCCTTTTGGCTCAAGCACCGCGCCACGTTGCGCTACGGAAAAATCGTGACTGTCTTTCATGGGCTTGATTATACATACAAAGTACGCATAAAAATTGCTGGCAAATATCACGCTCCAGGGCCAGAGCATCAAAATTCTTTAACGCTCAATGAGTTACAGAACCGGCGATTAAGAATTTGTCCGTAAATTGGTTATCTGCACCCCATTGACCCCTCCACCACGCTGCGCGTGGTCCCCCTCCCCATTGGCTGCGCCAATAGGGAGGATCGAAAACCA